>JAJYVI010000015.1 GCA_021792115.1 Microcaldota archaeon
CCAGCCGTATGTCATCAGGTATTCCATTGCGCTCTGCGCTTTTGTGTTGTTATCTGAATTACCTTTTTGATAAAACTTTTTTCTAAAAAGTTTTGCATTGGTGGGTTGCGCCATGGAATTCCTTTTGTTTTATTTATTTTTATAATAATAGATAAAAATGCTTATAAAGATTTTGGAATAGCAGCAATAATATAGATTGTGATATTGTAATATGTAAAAAGATTGCAATATGTAAATATAATGTTATATTTTTACTTTTTAATTTTAGATATCTAAATTTGTGAGTAAATTGCAATGAAAGTTATGCCTGCATAATTTTATTCTGAATCTGTTTTATAAGCTCACGCAGCACAGCCATTAGAGGTCCTTCATCAGGCGTTTTCATTTTTATGCTTGCAGCTTCTGTATGCCCACCGCATGATTCAACATCTGAAAAAGAGTTCTTTATGCTGTTGAGCATGTTTATAAGTCCTATGCGCTCTGAGATGCTCTTGCTTATTCTCACAGAAATAAACCTATTATAATATACTATTGTCACTGCATCGCCATACTTTGCTGAGATTACGTCTTGAAGCTTTGAGCTGTATCTTCCTGGAAGTATATAATCTCTGCCGTCTTCTTTTATTTTATCAAAATCAAGCGTGCATATGCGTATGCCATTACTTGAATGAATTTTCAGATTGCTAAGCCCTGTCTCAATCTGCTCATTAAGTATATTTTCTGCATGCAAGTACATCTCATGCATTTTTGCATTGTCATTTACAAGTTTGTAAATTTCGCCTATTCCCATGCTGCTGTAAGCCCGTGTTCCTGTTATAAAATCAAGCACTGTTGAAGCTTCTGCAGCAGACGCAGAATCCAGCGCATATATACTATGGTCGCTTACAAGCGAAGCATTCATTAAAAGATCAATGCTTGCATCTGTAATGAAAGATGAAAATATGCTTGCTATCAGCCCTGCAGTTATGTTTGAATCGCTTCCAAAATTCCATGAATTTATATAATAGTGCATGGAATCAAATAGGGCTTTATTCTCATAAATATGATGGTCAAGCCATATCAACTTGTATTTTTTGGCAGTGTCGCTTATCTGGGGAAGACTAGCATCAGATGATGCAAAATCTATAATCATAAGAAGAGGATTTTCTGCACTGTCATAGTTTCTGAATATAAGATTGTCATTGATGTATGAGTCCAAATCATAAGCTATCGTGCGCTGCATCTCCCAAAATACATTTTTGTTTACAAAGATCTCCTGCAGCCGCATAACAGCAGAATAAACAGCAAGACCTCCACTTACTCCATCTCCATCATTATGAAACCTTATTATGATTGGGGATCCTGAAAAAAAAGATTTTAGAAATTCCATAGCACAGATCTCAAGAGCATCGAACATTTTTGGTATAGCCTCTGTTTTTATCATTACCTGCATTTTGGCAAGCATTACATTTTTGTTTTTGCTGAAACCCAATAAGTCAGCACTAGCATGCGCATAAGACGATATGCGATCTATAAGCTCTTGTTTATTTGACTTTCCTTCTATAGTTATAATATCTGGAGTATATATTCCTAATTCAGCTACCGTGCTTACATTAAATGAAATAATATCATATAGCTCTAGAACGATGTTTGATTTTACATTGACAGGTCTGTCAGAAAAAATCGTGTACTCTCCATTAACATGATTTGCGCATGAAACAATTCCTCTTACAGAAAAAGGCATTTTATCAGTGTATAGTAGTAATAAATGTGTAATAAATAAAGCAATAATAAATAAATGGATAGTGCAATGATGTATAATAATATAGATATTCCTAATACCTTCTATCTCCTAATATTTTATTAACCTATAAGAGTTAATTATATTTACTAAAGTATATGTTTATATATTTTATTATAAATATAACATATATATAGGTTCGATATATCAAATTTAGATTAGGAAATGCTCATATTTCAAGTATTTTTAATTCGTTTTTACTTAACAAAAATTCTTTTAATTGGGAATAGTCTTCATCATTGATTGTGATCGCAGCTATGGCGTCCTTTCCACCTGCACCAGGAAGCCGTGCTACCAATGCACCATGCCTTTTGCACTCCTCTATCAATTCTGTTGCCTCGTCATCTTCTATATCTATTCCTGCTCTGACACCTAGCTCTTTGGTAACCAACCTTGCGCTGTCAAATGCTGCCCTAAATTTAGCAAGGTCTTCTAGATCTCCGCTGCCTTTTGACAATTTTCTAAGATAAAATATAGCAAGCTCATCCTGCTCATTTATTTTTGCAATTATCTTGTTATATTCATTGGGATTTTTTGCTTTAAATTCATTAACTTTTGAAACGAGGGAAACTGTTATAGCTGCATTGCCGATATAATTAGCCATTAATATCTTGAAATTTCTTGGCAATGATATAGGTTCTATTTTATAATCCCAATGCTGTTCTACTATATTTTTTATGTCCTTGTATGAATATTCTTTTGGAAAATTATTTAGTATTTCAGGAGAATATCTTGTATATACAATGCTGCCGTAAGTCGCAGCAGCAATGTCGAATCCGCTGCCAACCTTTCCGGTCGCAACACTATGTGCTAACTGAGAAAGCTTATGAGCTGCTTCATTCTCCATAGGATCTATTCCATATGCTGCAAGAATACCTTTAATAGCAGTAACAATTACTGCTGCGCTTGCGCCTAAGCCACTCTTGGATAATTTTCCAGACTCAAGAGTGTATGCAAACTGCCTGTCATTTTTTGTGCTTACTTTAAGCCCTTTTATATTTTTGCCTTTTGATAATGCATACATGCTTGCAATTTCGCAGCTTGTTTTAAGAAGATTAAGCATCTGCGAGGCATCAGGGCTGATTTCCCCTGTAATTAGATTGATTGATCCATTGTATTTTTCATCAAGATCATATGCAGAGAGATTTACATCATTGTTATCAAGTAATGTTATTCTTGCAGTCACATATGCATTATCAGTTGTTGTTACCAACCCTACATTCGGTCTCTCTAGAATTGCATAGCCACCAAGCCACAATATCTTGCCAGGTGCTTTAGATTCAATAACGCTGCTCATCCTGCCACGCAGTCTATTTTAGAAATTTTAATATATTGTCTTTTGTAATAAGACTCTTTTGGGAGTTAAGCATTACAGGACCTGACCCTATTTTTACAGATATGATATCTTTTACCCCATCAATATGTTTCAACATGCTAATTATTTTTGACTTATTTTCCTGAAGCGTTATTATATGCGCATTCGGCCCTGCATCAAATGTATATGCACCTATTGTTTTCCCTTTACTTTGATTTAATTCATGTATTGCATAAATAATCTCGCGAGATATGTCATTTAAATAGAATATAGGAGGGTATGTATCTAGCATAACAGCATGCAGGTCATTGCTTTCTTTCATTATCAACATTCCCATTGTATCAAAGTCTCTTGATTTTATTGCTTGTATTAATTGAGGCGTTATGCTTTCCTCAACATATTTAGGCCTTAGTTTATATAATGGACTTGTCTCAACTGTCTGCTTCATTCCTGCTCTTGATGAGATTTTCTTCTTTCCTGGATCTACTATTGCAACTATATCCATCAGCTCTGGCCAGTAGTTCTCATCAATAATCTGTTCAACATATGAATCAGAACCGTCTTTTTTACTGCCTCCTTTATTCCACTTTGCTATGCCGCCAACAATACTTCGACAGGAGCTTCCGCTTCCTTGCCTTGCAATTATTGACATTTTTCTTGTAGACAATTTAAGCCCCAACGCACTATTACAAGCATATACTAATGTAGATACTCCTGATGCACTTGATGCAAGCCCTGCAGCAGTAGGAAAAGAGTTCTTAGACACTATAAGAGCCTTTTTACTAGTCCCTGCCATTTTGCGCATTATATCTACAATTTTGAATCTTTCCTTCGTGTCCTTGTTTTCCAAATCCTGAATTTCGCCATTTAAAACAAATATATCTGATTTAATTGCATCTGAAAATAATACACTTGTTATTGTATGCACGTCTTTATTGTCAAGAGTCATGCTTATTGAGGAGTTAAATGGTAATATAAGGTTCTCGTCTTTCTTGCCCCAGTATTTTGAAAATGCAATATTAGATGATCCTTTTGCAGTAAATACTTTGCTAAGCAAGTCTTGCACTATTTTTTTATCCATAACTACGCCATATTTTATTTAATTTATTTAATTTTACTTTAATTTAATTTGTAATAGTTTAATAATCTTACGATTTAAAACGAAATATCAAAATCTTCTTTTTCCATGATAAAGATTGTTTCAGCACTTATATTTATATAACTTAATCCTTCTTCTTTAAGTGTTTTACTAAAATATTAAGTTATTTTTCTTTACCATAAAGCACATGTGAGTCTGATTTTGGCTTGGTATCAAATAATTTTATATGTATTCACTTAGTAATCCTATTCACTAAGTATATATGTTATAAAATTGTATAAAAATAATCATTGAAAACCAATTCTCAATATGTTTAAATAATTTGCCTGCAAATATGTGTTTAAAGCTATTACTGGGATTAAATGCTACTTGATCTACCTTGGACTGAAAAATATAGGCCTCATAAACTGTCAGAAGTTATTGGCCAGGACCTTATTGTAAGTAGGCTTAAGGAATTTGTCAAAAATAAAAATTTTCCAAACATGATATTTGCAGGCAGTGCTGGCGTAGGTAAAACAACATGCGCAATTGCCATGGCAAATGATCTTTATAATGACGAGCTGCCTGGTGCGTTTAAAGAGCTTAATGCCAGCGACACTCGCGGAATAGATGTAATTCGCGGAGAAGTCAAGGAATTTGCAAAAACTATTGCGCTTTCAAAGGTGCACATAAAAATAATCTTTCTTGATGAAGCTGATTCTCTCACAGCAGATGCACAGCATGCCTTGAGAAGGACAATGGAAAAGTTTTCATCAGAAACGCGATTTATATTAAGTGCAAACTACGCAAGCAAGATAATAGAGCCTATTCAAAGCAGGTGTGTAGTATTTAGGTTCAAGCCTCTGACAGAGGATAATATACGAGAATATGTTAAGCATATTGCATCAAACGAGGAACTTTCTATTGATGAAAAAGCAGTCAAAGCACTGATTTATATTAGCGAAGGAGACCTTAGGAAGTTAACAAACATAATGCAGACAGCTGCAATGCAAAATAAAGAGATTACTGAACAGACAGTATATGAGATAGCAGCAAGGGCAAGGCCCAAAGAGATAAGCACAATGCTTAAGTCTGCAGCATCCAAAAACTTTGATGCTGCAAGAAGAGAACTTGATCAACTTATATTAAAATATGGGATGTCTGGAGAGGATATACTTACGCAATGTTATAGAGAAGCACAGAGCATGGATATTGACGAGCATATGAAACTAATGATAATAAGCGATATAGGGGAGGCAAATTTTAGGATAGTTGAGGGCGCAAATGAAAGAATACAGCTGGAGGCGATGCTTGCGCATATTGCGTTGAATGCAAAGTAAGCGATCTTATGGCAAAAAAGAAAAGAAGCTTAGACAGTATAATAGAGGAATTTGAAGACTATGAAAAAGAAAAAAGAAGTAGGCGAAGCCGAGCTGAAGATACAAATGAAATAGCAAATAAAATACCAATAGGCAGAATAGAGCAGTTTTTTGAAAAGATAAGTGTAGCTGCAGTGAAGCTCAGTGATTCGCTTGATGCAGGGGATATTATAGAGGTGGGTTCTGAAGAAGAAGCCATAAGGCAGCGTGTTGAAAGCATAGAAATAGACAAGAAAAGTGTCAGTCATGCAGAAGCAGGCGATAGCATAGGAATCAAATTAAAGTGGAAAGTTAATAAAGGAGACAATGTATATAAAATTATAAATTTAGACACACAAGAATTTGCAGACTGAAGCCTATTTTTAATAGATATTTTAATGTTTTAGCACTAGGGTTTATTTTAAATCTTGATTATAATTTTATATATTTTTTATATATATCCTTTAATATGGCAGCTTGATTCACTTAATTCACTACTAAGTAACTAAATTATAATAAAAAAAGAAAAAACTCTGCTTAGCAATTTTAGTTAGGTTTTAAAAGAGCCTTTTTTGATTTGATGCGCTGTTCTTCTTAATAATCTGGTCTACAAATTTTTCTATTCTTTCTACGCCAAAATCATTCTCCTCGCACATAAATTGCATCAAGCCGTGTTTGTCTACTCTATGCGAAAGCAAGGACTTTATATCCTCACTATTTAACTCCTTTACCTCAGGGTTCTTGAATAAATGTTCTACTTCATTAATATTGAAGTCAAACTCCTTGCCGTATTTCTTCTTTATAAAGTCAGAGACTTCAAGAAGAGATGATGATTGTTTTGCTATCTTTAATGATGTCTTAGGCCCTATGCCACTTATGCCGTCATTGAAATCAGTGCCAAGCATGAGACCTATCCATATTATTTGATCCTGTGTTACTCCTAGCGCAGCCTTTGTCTCTTCAAGATCTAGAAGCTCTGTTTCTACGTTTATATAGATGTTCTTATTTGGAAGTTTTCTTCTCCCTGATACAGACATGTTCCTAACAACCAGGGGGGCGCCGAATAGCATTGTGTCATAATCCTGGCTTGCAACAGCATGCACAAGGCCTTGCCTGCACATGATACTTGCCTGAGCCTCGCCTTCACTTGGCGCATTAACATAGCCTATTCCCATTAAGTCAAGAAGCTTCCGGGCGCTGTCTGCAATTTCCTTTGTGACTCGCGTGCTCACTCTTGCATACGCTCCTGCTTCCTCGACATGACCTTCCTCCTTTGCTTTCTGCCACATTTCATATGCCTCTTGCCTCTTTCTTGATCTTGCCTGGATTGTCCTCTGCTTAAGCATTGATGGAATTCCGTCAAAAATATATATTGGCTTTATATCATGCATGAGGAAATCAGAAGTCCTATAAAAAATGCCAGACAGGTGGCTTGTAACATTCCCATTCTTATTCATCAGAGGGGTGCCATCCGGCTGTCGTATAGTTGTCAGAAACTGATATAACATATTATATGCATCGATAGCGACTGTTCTTCCGCCGAGTTCGTCGAGAGTAATTTTTCTTTTTGAAACAAGCTTACTCAAATCAACAGACATCAAAATCAATATTTTATTTTTAATTTTATTTTTAGAATAAATTTTATTAGTATTTTAACATTTTTTAAATATAAAACATAAAGTTGTAAATATAAAAATTAAAATACAAATATAAATGCAAATATGCAAATAATATAATTAATAATATAGACTAGAAATGCATGCACTTAATTAGAATTAATAAAGTACTTAATTAAAATTAATAAATTAATATTAATTATGCATAACCTTAATTTAATGATGATTATATGGCGTTTAAGGCATTAAATTCACTGTTTCGCGCTGCTGCCCAAGCCTTTAAGAAACCGAGCACTCTAGAATTCCCTGAAAAAAGAGAAATGGTTACAGACAACTTTAGGGGAATGCTAAAACTTGATATAAACACATGTATAAGCTGCAGTGCTTGTGCAAGAATATGCCCAAATAAAACAATAGAAATGGTAGATATAGAAACAGATAAAGGCACAAAGAAGATGCCTGAGCTACATATGGAAAGATGCATGTTCTGCGGTGATTGCGAAGAAGTATGCCCTACAAAATGCCTTATACTTACAAAAAATTATGATTTTGAGAGATTTGACAAAAGGGAATTTGTAATAAGACCCGAAGATCTTGATGGATAATTTAGATTGAATAAATGAATGCAAAAATGAATTAAAAGTTAACCAATAAAAATTATAAAAAAATAATGAATAAATTTACAACAATAAATTAATGATGAGATGATTTTTGAAATAGCATTGCTGCTTGTAATGTTTTTTGTTGCTACTCTCAGCCTTTTAGTCTTTGCATTTAGAAATATGCTTTATGTGATTCTGTCCCTTTTATTCATATTCTTGCTTAGCGCATTCATCTTTTTAATGCTTGGCCAACCTCTGCTTGCAGTGCTGCAAGTGATAATAACAGTAGGAGGAATATCAACATACATGTTTGTAGCAGTAGCTGCTGCTGAGTTCTCAAATTTCAGGTTTACAAGCTTTGCAAAGGTTGCTGCGCTCTCAGCTGTTATCTTTGCAGTTATTGCATACCCTATGAAAACTATGGTATTCTCAGATTCTGGTATTCCTACAAATGTACTTACTCAGCAAGTGATTGCCGAAACAATGTCAGGCCAGATATTTAATATATTCATTATTGCAATTGTATTGTTTGGAGCCACAATATCGTCAATAATTCTGCTAAGAGAATTAGGTAGGAAGTGAGCAAATGATTTTGATTTTTATTTTTATTGCATTCATTCTGTTTTCAATAGGACTTGGAGGAGTAATTATTTCAAGACATTTTATACTGATGATAATCTCTGTTGAGATGATGCTTATTGCAGGAGCCATACTTGCAGTTTCATTCTTTTCATATCTGCTTCCTGGCAGTGCTATTGTGATGTTGCTTTTTGCAATCTGGTCAGTTGCTGCAATAGAGATAATCGCATTAATAGTCTTCTATAGGTACATGTCAAGGGAGAACCTTAGCCTTGATGTTAACAAACTTTCAAAGTTAAAAGGATAATAATGTTCATATATCCTATCTATGTATTGGCTCCGCTTGCGCTTGCGGCATTTATAGCATTGCTTTCAGGAATTCTTGACAGAAAGTCACGGTTAATAAAGTACATTGCTCTTGCAGCAGTGGTTGCATCATTTGCAATTGCATGTGGTATAATTGCACAAGGAAGCGGAATTTATGCATTGCACTGGTTTTCATTCGGAGGAATTACATTTAATATAACCGTATCTACATTTCTACTTAACAAGATACTACTTTTCCTTGTTGGTCTGATAGGCATCGCGATTTTTATATATTCAATAGGCTATATGGATGAGCCAGAGAACCAGAATAGGTATTATTTTGAAATGCTTATATTCACACTTGCAATGATGTTGTTTGCGATATCTGCAAATTTTATTTCGCTGTTTATAGCTTGGGAGCTTCTTGGAATAACAAGTTATTTGCTTATAGGCTTCTGGTATGCAAAAGCAAAGGTATCAGAAGCTGCAAGAGCAGCAATAACAACAATCCTTATAGGGGACATATCAATGCTAGCAGCAATAGTTCTATTTTTCAACCTGTACCATACATTTAATTTTTACACCTTGCTAGGCATGGCAGCTTCGCCTCTTGCAGTGTTTCCTCTAACCTTTCTCCTGATTGCTGTGTTTACAAAATCTGCGCAATTTCCATTCAGTAATTGGCTTCAGCTTGCAATGGAAGGACCTACTCCTGTATCTGCATTCCTGCATTCATCTACAATGGTAAAGGCAGGTGTGTTCCTACTAATATTGCTTCTTCCATTATTTGTGCAGAGCCATATGCTATGGATTCTGCTCGCGGTTGGTTTGATAACTGTTGTTTTCGGAGCTATGAATGCACTGTCTGAAAACCACATTAAGAAAATACTCGCATACTCCACTATAGAAGATCTTGGGTTGATGATAGTTGCACTGGGGCTTAATGCAGTATATGCTGCTCTTGCTCTGTTCATTGTCCAAGCATTTTATAAGGCATTATTGTTCCTTTCATCAGGGTATGTGATGAAAGCAAACCATGATAGAGAGGATATACACAGGATTTCTGTGAATTCAAGGCTTGTCTCATTTTCAATGCTTGCAGCTGCGTTGTCTCTTGCAGGGCTTTTCCCACTTAGCGGATTCTTTGGCAAGACAGCGATAGGCATTGCAGCACGGCCAGACTTACTTGTTTATGTAGTACTGCTTGGAATAGATGTATTAAGTACATTATATATTTTCAGATGGTTTTTTGTGCTTAAGAAAAATAAAAAAGAAAGCATGACTGCCAGGTTTTCTAAGTTCCCAATGAAGCTTGGTATTGGGATTGTGCTTGCATTGCTGATCATAAGCTCTTTTGCAATGTATTTTGCAGTCAACTACATGAGCAGTCTTAGAATAAATTATATTGGAAACATAAATGACATCGCAATTGAGACTGTTTTAATATTAGCAGGCATTGCAGCAACATGGCTGTTTTATAGAAAGAAGCAGATAAAAGCTCTTTTGGCTAGGGAAAAAAATCCAAATATCGCAGGCAAAATTCTTTACAACAATGTATTTGTATGGAGCGCATATCTGATTGTTGCAGAGATCATTGCAGCAATAGCAAAAGCAGTGTTTTATTTTGATATTGCATTCAATAAATTTACTTATATTCTTGGCAGGCTTGCATTGCTTACAGGCGACGCACTACGCGCATTTGAAAATGGAGAAGTAAACGCATATATTGCAGTGTTTGCCGCAGGTCTTGTTTTCCTTATAATATTTTTTATAATAAAATTATAATAAAATAAAAACAAAAACAAAATGAAATAATAACAAAAGGATATCATGATTGCAGGAATATATACATTGGTACAGGAAATTGCAAAAAACAGCATTGCAATAAGCCTGGCAGTGCCTGCCATCGCAATTCTGCTCATTGCAGTAACAAAGGAGAAATTCAGTAGAGCCATAGGCTTGGCATCGACAGGCATTGTACTTGCAATCTCATTGTTTCTGCTTGCTTATTTGTATATAGGTCATGGCATTGCAATCAATGCATCAATACCCTTTATAAGCAGCCTGAACATAAACTTTGAGATGGGCATCAATCCGATATCTTTCACATTGTTCATGATGTCAAGCATAGTATTGTTTACAACCTCACTTGCAGGGAATGTACATAGGACAAGGCACAAAGCAACGCAGTTCCTTATAGTGCTTTTCCAGCTTGCAAGCACTGGGCTTTTTCTTTCCCTCAATTTGTTTATATTTTTTATATTCTGGGATATAGGAGTAATAGCAATGTTCTTTTTCATAAACTCCCTTGGGTCAGAAAGCAGGAAAGAGGCAGCAATGAAATTTCTTATATATGAGATCCTTGCAAGCTCACTGCTTTTGTTTGGAATTCTCATGATTTATTTTTATACCCCTGTACACTCATTCAATATAAACACAATAATTGCAAATGCTTACCTAATACCTGCAGTAGAGCAGACAATAATATTCGCACTTCTCTTTATTGCATTTATAATAAACATGCCTGTATTTCCTTTTCATTTGTGGTTGCCTGACGCGCATACAGAGGCGCCAACACAGGGGTCAATGCTGCTATCAGGAGTACTTACAAAATTTGGGGGGTTTGGCGTGATATTACTGTTTGAAATGCTGCCTATTTCAAAAACATTTGGAAATTATATTGCTGCTCTTGCAGTAATATCTGCATTCTATTCAGTGCTTGTATTGATGAGGCAGGACGACATAAAAAGAGTCATTGCATATTCAACAATAACTGAAATGGCAATTGTGCTTTTTGGAATTTCAGAATTCAGCAATTTCGGGCTTTATGGTGGTGTTTATGCAATGCTCAGCCATGGGCTTCTGATTGCAATGCTGTTCCTTGCAGCAGGATCTATTGAGGTTATATTCAATACACGTAATATACACATCCTGAAAGGTATAGTAAAAAATGCAAGAATAGTGGCATACTCTATGCTTGCTGGTATATTTATAATGCTCGGGCTTCCACTCTCATCAGCATTTATTGCAGATCTATTGATTTTTATAGGAGCAATAAGCGCATTTGGAGTTGCAGGTCTTGCGCCTCTGCTTGCTCTTCTACTTGTTGGTGCTTTCCTATACTTTATAATAAGCAAATCTTTCATGTCAACAGGCAGATATACAAGAGCTATTGGCTCAATCGGAATTGAGCAGAAGCTGGCATTTGCTGTGCTTCTTATTTTCATATTTATATTCGGTACGTTCCCGTTTATTATGCTAGGCATATTCAAAATTTAGTCAATGCAGGGTAATACAATGATAATCAATAATATTAATAATATTTCAATTTCATACCTCCTGCTAATTCTTGTGGCAGTAGTTTTTGCATTCAGCATATCTTTTTCATTGATAAGAAACAAAAAGGCAAAATTTTTGCAGCTTGTAATTCTTCTTGCCTTGCTGGCATTCATATCTGGCTGGCTGTTTATTTCAAATGCTAATGCAGTACTGCTTAATCTCTTCCATGTATACAGATTTTCAATGTTGTTCACTTGCCTGTTTTCTATTCTATTTATTCTCATACTTATACTCTCATACGACTCAGAGGCTGATTATTTCTACACCCTTCTCGGCATCATAGCAACAGGGGCGATGATTGTGCCTATGGCTGAATCATTGATAACATTGTTCCTTGCTATTGAAATAACATCAGTCACAACAAGCTTTGCAATAATGACAAAAAACAAAATACATCTTGAGGCCGCGATGAAGATGTTTATACTCAGTGCCATCTCGGTTTCTATATTTTCATTTGCAATGGTCCTTATATTCCCATACAGCCCTCAGCTTGCACTTGCAGGGCTTGCATCAAATAATGCAGTGTCAGGAAACTATTTAATAGAATTAGGGATCATCTTATTCATTGCTGCGCTTGGGTTTGAGGCTGCTGCATTTCCTTTCAACCTCTGGATTCCTGATGTGTACCAGGGCGCCAGGGCAAACCTCACTGCAATGGTCTCTGGGATAAATAAGAAGATAGGCTTTGTTGCAATGATGATGATATTATTTATTGTCTTTGCGCAGTACTCCTGGTTCTTTTCAAGCATAATTGCAATGCTTAGCGTGGCAACGATGTTCTTCGGGAACCTGGTGGCAATGGTGCAGCAGAACGTCAAGAGAATGCTCGCGTATTCCTCAATATCTCAGGCAGGCTATATACTGATAGGGATTGCGGCTGCGAGCAGCCTTGGGCTTGAGGCCTCTATTTTCCAGATTATAGCACATGCATTCATGATAATAGGGGCATTTGCATTCATATTCTGGCTAGAGTCCCAGTACAGCATGAATACGATTTCTGATTACGATGGGCTTACGCAGAGGAATGCGTTTGCAGGGATAGGCCTCAGCATACTTATGCTTTCTATGATAGGTATTCCTCCTCTATTAGGATTTTATGGAAAGTTCCTTCTCTTTTCAAGTGCGCTCAGTGCAAGAATGGCTGCTCTAGCATTCATAGGAATAATAAACAGTTTTATTTCAGTTTATTATTACGGCAGACTCATGATTGCAATGCACAGAAAAACCAATAAAAAGCACATCATGCTCAACAAAAATATTATTATAGTAACTGGCATATGTATTTTTGTAATTGCAGGCATCGGGCTTTATCCTGAATTTCTTATGCACGCTGCCTCACTTGCAGCCAAAGCACTTTTATAAGACCATTGATGTAAGACAACAAAGCACCCCATATATTAAGTTGTACTGTCTGTGAATAGGCATCATAAAGTCATATTCAAGGTTCTTTTTGATTATGTAAACCCTTACTACTTTAGAGTTGCACATAATGCAAAATTTATTGCAGATTTAGGATAGGATTCAGCTGATATAATAAACTTTATTGAACAATTACCTAGAAGATTCACGTTAAGCGATGTTTATAAATACGAAAATCAATTAATAGCGCTACATCCACAAAATAAACATATAAAGGATAAGATAAGGCAACAACTTCAGATACTCCGTGATCGTGGATAAGGTTCAAAGAGCCTAAAACGTATGAAAAAGTTAGTAACTTAACTTAATGTTGCGTCTCTATGAATAATAATGTTGAAAATTTAATAATTATTGGGCGAGGTTGACTTATAGAAACATTTAAATATCATATCTGCAATAATATGTAGTATAATAAAAGGTGAGATTATGGAAACAATGAATATTAAAAAGCAGAACAATAAAAATGGCTTTAAGAAATTTTTAAGAAGCGCAGGAATAGGCATTGCAGCAGTTGCTATGGCAGTTAACTTATATGTTCCAAGGGCAAATGCATGGTACAACAATGGATATATCCCAACAAACCCAAACAACATATCAACACCATATTCTGCAAGCACGACCGTACCAGCAGTTGTTGTAGGAGAGAGAGCAGTTACTGTTAATTATAACGACAGCGCAGGTCCTGAAGGAGCAATGGTAGGAGGCATTGCCGGTGCACTGGCAGGAAGCAGGATAGGAAAAGGAGTAGGAAATACCCTTGCAGAGATAGGAGGAGCAATCCTTGGTGGCATTGCTGGCAACAGTGTAGGAAAGCATTTTGCACAAGGCCCTGGAACACAGGTGACAGTCAAGTATAATAACGGAGTATACCAAACAATCACTGAGCCAGGCAGCCTTAACTTCTACAACGGAGAGAAAGTATTTGTAATTCAGTCTGCAACAGGCATGGTGCGCAT
>JAJYVI010000075.1 GCA_021792115.1 Microcaldota archaeon
TCTGTGAGATAAGATTTTTTGCAAGAGACTCATACCCCTTTATTTTTGACATATTTTCAAGTATCTTTGAAAGATTTAAAGACACTGGCAATTTTTGGGATGATGTTCTAGGATAAGAAATAAACGAGCGCTCATACAGCGATTGTGCAATGCTGAGCGTTCTTGACGGGTCAAAATGCAGATTTTTGCTTGCTTCTATCTGGAGGGCAGTAAGATCGAATGCAGGGTTCGGAGGCACTGATTTTCTAGTTTTTTCTATATCAAATATTATGCCATTGTTTTTGTTATTTTCTGTTTCATCAAGCGCTTTGTTGGCAATATCTTCATCAAATATCTGGCCTCTTGAATTCTCAAACTCAGTGCCCTTGACTACTGCTGTTAATTTCCAAAAAAATCTTGGTACAAACTTTGCTATTTCCTCCTCTCTCTTTGCGAGTAGGCCTAGGCTAGGGCCTTGCACTCTGCCTATGCTTAGCATACTTTTTCCATAGCCTGTTCCATATACAGAGCGTGTCAGTGCTATGCTCAAGTTAATGCCCCATAACCAGTCAAGCATATGTCTTACTTCTCCTGCATAAAAATTATTTATGTCCAGAGGGTGCAGATTTTTATATGCTTCAAGGATATCCTCATTTGTGGTTGTTGAGAATTTCATTCTTTTTGCATTCTTCAAATAGCCCGTGTCCACATCTCTAATTATGTTTGTGCCTATAACTGTTCCCTCTATATCATAGTCGCAGGCATTTATGAAAAAATTGCATTTTTTTGCGATTTCTAATATTGCATCAAGATACTTTTTCGTATACTCCTTGTTCTTAAGCTTGTATGCAGGAGCCCATTTCACTTCAAGAATCGGAAAACTTCCCCCCCCACTCACTATTGTAAATAAGTGTCCTACAGCCGCAGCAACGAATATCTTGTCGCTGCCATTGTTTATCTCGTAATAGCTGACTCCATTGTCAAGTTTCCTGTCAAATTTGCCGCCTCCAAGAGTTGTTGCGACTCGCAATGCGACGCTTGGTTTTTCTGTAATAACCATTATATTCATTTTTTCACTCGTATATTAATAAATGCAAATTTATAAAATCAGTTCCTAAAAATTGCAGTGCAATAAATTTCCAAAAACTCTTTTAATATGTTTATTAAATTTTATTTATGAATGCAATATTAAATCTGGTGCTGATGCTTCTAGTCAATACAAGCTTTTCGTGGCTGAGGCTATTCATAGCATTGGCATTGTCTGTAATACTGAGCTTGTTTATAGGAATAGCAGCCGCCAGATCCAAGATAGCAGAGAAAATAATTATTCCTGTACTCGACATATTTCAGACTCTACCTATTCTTGCCTTTTTCCCTATTGTGATAATAATCATACTTAGCTTAGTAAAAGGTTCTCTTGGGATAAATTTGGCTGTAATTTTTCTGATAATAACTAGCATGATATGGAACATTTCTTTTGCAGTTTATGAGGCAGTTAAAACACTCCCCAACGAGTTTCTCGAACTCTCCAAAATATACAACCTGAGCCAAATCCAAAAAATAAGTAAAATCTACATTCCTGCCTCAATGCCTAAGGTAATGGAGCAATCAGTATTATCATTCTCTATAGGCTTATTTTATCTTGTTACAAGCGAAATATTCTCGACAGGAAATAGCAATTACTCTGTAAAATATGGGATAGGAGTCGAGCTGATAAAATTTGGTTATTCAGGAAATATACTTTACTATCTTGCAAGTATTGCAGTATTAATATTTTTTATAATTATTACTAGGTTTATGGTGTTTGTGCCTCTTGAAAAGTACTTCAACAAATTCAATGAGGATAAAGAAACTGCGACCCCAAAAATAGTAAAAATATACCAGTTCCTTAAAAAACCTATATTTAGGCCTAAATTGCGCCCCACTAAAACGCATGCAAAAAAACATGCGCCACTACTGCTTTTCCATGTAAGCAAGCATTCCCACAGATTGACTTACAAAAAGCAAGTAATTAAAACTGATAAAAAAATTTCATTTTTAATTAGTTCAAAAATTATAAAGCTTGTAAGCATTGCTGTTTTTTGTTTGCTTACTGCAAGCGCAATAACCTTTCTATATACTATGCATTACAGCTTTCTTATACAAGTTGGCAATTATGAGTATATTTCCCTTGTTTCTCTCTTGTATTCATTTATACGGATTTGGGTTGTATTTGCAGTAATACTTGCAATCTCTATACCTCTTACAATTTATCTTATCTTTATATCTAAGAATAGCGGAAAATTTGTGACATTTTTTCAAATTCTTGCATCTATACCTGCCACAATTCTTTTACCATTAATAGCATTATATATGAAAAATAATGGAGAAGCTGTTGCATTTATTATATTTCTGATAAGCGGCATATGGTATGTGATCTTCAGCGTTCTAGCATCATCAAAAAACCTTAATAAAGAGATAACAGAGGTTCAGTCAGTGTTTGGAATAAAAGGGTTTAATGCTTTTAAAAAAATATACATGAAGGCAATAATTCCAGGAATAATAACAGGTGCAGTAACAGGGATTGCTGCAGAATGGAATGCAAGCATTGTTGCAGAATACTTTACAAAATCAGGAATAAACGGCACACAGGTAGTGACGCAAGTAAATACTGGCATAGGCAAGCTTTTAGATACTGCGCTATCATCAGGTCCTCATGGCAACATGCTTTTAATGAGTATAGCATTAATAAATCTGACAGTAATGATAATACTTATAAACACATTTGAGGCTGTTGAAAATCTTAAATTTTCAAACAATTTCAATAAAATATAATGGATAATAAACTTAAAAAATACATGCTAAAATCATTTTGCAGCTCTAAA
>JAJYVI010000016.1 GCA_021792115.1 Microcaldota archaeon
CATTGTTTTTTTGATTAGTAGCCTGTATTTATAGCTGAATGCAGTGCCATAAAGACTTGTTACAAATATTTGAGTATTTGAAAGTGGCACTCCTACAAGTGTAGCTAGTTCTACGAAAATGAATGATGACGCCTGAGATACCACTGAATTCAATGACCTTATTGAAATTATTTCATTGCTGATTCTTTTCAATACCTGCTTATTCAAAAATATGCTACCGAATACTATTCCTAAAAGCATTGTAATAAATGCATAGGAGTACTGAGAGATAGATACCAGCAGAAGCCCGAAAGTGTTTGCACCTAATGTAAATGCAGTGAAGAATGCAGCAGCTATTGAAAAAATGCGTATTTCCTTGAGAGACATCCAAATATTTTTTGTTGGCTTTAGCTTATATAAAAACTTCATTAAGAACAGACTGAAGAATACAGAAAATAATGGAATTACAAACCAAAATAGGAATAATTTCAGAAGAAATACCTTGTCTATAGCTATGCTCAGGGCCAAATCCATCCCGATAATTGCGCTTGTGAATATTATTGAAAGGGATTGTGGAATTTTCTGAAAATATGCGAAAATGAATATCAGTATAGATATCATAAACAGGGCAACGATTAAGAAATATGAATGCGGCAGCAGAGGAGAAATTGAACCTGACAAAAACCTGCCCTCACCTGCTAGACCTGCAACATAACCTAGTATAGTTAAAAGTACACCACTTTTCCTTGAAACCATTTTGCTTGCAATTATTGACCCTGCGCAGACAGGGAGATTGTTCCCTGACACTAAGGATGTTAGGGCAAATGCAATCAACAATATTATTATGTCAAACAAATAAAAGCACTTTTAATTTATATGACCACTTTGCTTTTCAGCTTATAAGCGAAGACATAAGGGTCATGAATGCGTCAGAAGAGTCCTCACAGCTGTCAAGCACGTCATCTATTTTATGCGCGACTTCAAGAAGATGGTAGAATGTCTTGAAGTCCATTTTTTCTTTATATGCCAAATCTATCATTGAATCCTTTAGCCTGTCTCCAAGCTGCTCATTCTCCTGTATTTTTCTGCGCAGGCGCTTTATCTTTTCAATATCTGCAAGACTTTCCATCTCAAACAGGAGGTTAAGAGTCTTTTCAGTAAGAGACATGCTCTGGCTTATAGAGTCGCGGATATATTTTTTTATTTTCTTATTTTTCGGATCATACCTAAGAAGTTCCCTTGCTAGATTATAAATAGTATCAATTATGTTATCTTCAGTATTAACAAAGTCCAAAAAAATGTCTATGAGATTAGGGGCTATTGCTCCTGAAATGATTATATTGTAGATTTCAAATGCAATGTCGTCGCTTTCTCTCTCTAATTTTCTTATGTGGTCAATGGTTGCCTTTTTATCAAAAAGCTTTTCGAGCTCCTTGTTTGACTTGAGCCCTATAGTTATAATCTCCCTGAACTTAACAAGAAGTTTTTCTTCTCCAGAATTCATTATTTTATCGAAAAAACTCATTTTATCATTATTAATTAGCAATATATTTTTATTTATTAGAACTTATTAACTATTTATTTTTATCTTAAAAGAATACTTTGCTGTGATATTCATGAATATTAAAAAAACCAGTAACTTTACATGGGAGATTGGCAGGGAAGAAAATATGAATGTTCCTGTAAAAATCTATGCAAATCAGGAAATTATGAGCGTGATGAAAAATGATAGAACCCTGATGCAGGCAGAAAACGTTGCAAAACTTCCTTCGATAGTACAAAATATGATTGTAATGCCTGATGGGCACGAAGGCTATGGATTCCCAGTAGGAGGAGTTGCTGCATTTGATGCAGATAATGGAATAATATCCCCTGGAGCTGTAGGTTTTGACATTAATTGCGGGGTTAGGCTTATAAAAACAAACCTTTCTGCAGAAGATATAAAGCCTAATATAAACAAATTAATGGACTCCTTGTTCAAAAATGTTCCTAGCGGAGTAGGGAGCAAAATAAAGCTTGGATTTACAAAATCAGATCTTGAAAGGATTGCACTAGAAGGCGTCTCATATGTTGTAGACAAAGGCTATGGAGTCAGCCAAGACCTTGACAGGATAGAGGAGAATGGGTGCATAAATGGGGCAGATCCTGATAAAGTATCTGAGCTTGCTAATGAGCGCGGAAAACAGCAGCTTGGCACGTTAGGTGCAGGAAATCATTTTCTTGAAGTGCAGAGAGTGGATAAAGTAATTAACAAGGATATTGCAGACAAATTTGGGCTTTATGAAAACCAGATAGTTGTAATGCTCCACAGCGGTTCACGAGGATACGGGCATCAGGTATGCAGCGACTATCTGAAGATACTCTCAGAATACCAAAGGAAAAATAACATTATGCTGCCTGATCCTGAGCTCGCCTATGCATTTATAGGGTCAAAAGAAGCAGAGAGATATCAGAAAGCAATGTTTTCTGCTGTAAATTTTGCATTTGCTAACAGGCAGATAATGACCAATTCTATAAGAAAGAGCTTTGAGCAGACCTTTGGAAAAAGCTCGGATGAACTGGGCATGGAACTGCTTTACGATGTTGCACATAATATTGCAAAGATCGAAAACCACAATGTAGATGGTAAAGATAAGAATTTAGTAGTACATAGAAAAGGTGCTACTAGGGCATTTGGGCCTGGAAGGCAGGAAGTGCCAAAAATTTATAGGAATATAGGACAGCCTGTAATAATACCTGGAAGCATGGGCACTGCAAGCTATGTGCTTGTTGGCAGAAAAGAGGCTATGTCAGAGACATTCGGATCATCATGCCATGGCTCTGGAAGAGTAATGTCAAGGCATCAAGCTATTCGCGAAATATCAAATGAGAAAACGCTGAACAGCATGAAGGCAAAGCATATAGAAATAAGAGTAAGAGACAAGAAATTAATCAGTGAAGAAGCAGAGTGGGCATATAAAAATGTTGATAATGTCGTACAGAGCATAGAAGGCGCAAAGATATCAAATATTGTGGCAAAAATGATACCAGTAGGAGTTACAAAAGGATAAATAATGTATTTTTATCATAAATAAAGAACTTCATAGAGTTGGTCAGATATTATATTGTTGTTACTTAAATTTGCAGTCATATACTAACAACATAGCTTCAAACCATGAGCTTGTGAAGACAAGTTATACAGAAAAGTTTATCTATATCTGTATAGGTATCTTTATTTACTCTGCAGATCTTACAAACTCCTTAAGTGTATCAAAAGCATCAGATGTTTTAGCCAATTCAGAATCAAGCGAAAGCAGTTTTAGCGCTTCATCAATTACATTAGGACTTTCTGCGTCTGCTGCTCTTGTAGAATATCCTATAAAATTCGTATTTTTGGACTTTTTGTATGATTGCATTTAATAACACCTTTTATTTTATTTATAAATCTAAATTAGATAAAATTTTTATTTTTTATTATTATTTTAATTATGTATTATTTTTATTAGTATACTTTTTTATTGTCCTATTTTTGAATTTTTCCCTTGTTTTTTTTACCCCAGTCAAACTCAAAGGCAATAAAAGTAGGCTTACTACATTGCTGATATAAGAGTCGATAAAAACAGTATCACTTATATCACTCAATTTATGGAGCAAAGTTACGGCTATCAAACTTAAGACAGGAGAAAGCATCGTAGAGACTTCGATGAAATTAAAAATTTTATCGATTCTGTTTAATTTTTTATTTAACTTTTCCTTTGAATATTTTTCTTCCGGTGTTTTTTTGATTGAATCAACTGGATGGCGCAAAAAATTTGCCAGGAAGTTCTGCGAATGCTGCTGTTGCTTGTGATCAGATTTCAGTTCGATATCATGTTTTTTTGTAGTCTCCATAGCATACAGAATAAATAGGACTGTTGTGATATTTAATGGCTTTGTATAGCTATATTTTAGCAAGTGAGAGGGTATAATGAAATGCTAATTCTCTAAAAAGAAAAACTAAGTATTATCTGCTATCAATCAAGATAAATTGCTTATATTAAAAGAAATTTTTTGCCCGTCTCTTAGAATTAGATTTGGTGTCTCCAGCACTGCATCGCCATTGTTGCAAATAACATTCGTCGAATATGGTATGCCATTCCAAGTATAAATAATAGTGCCATTTACCAGCCAGTACTGATGTAGAGGTAGTATAGTATTTTTCATCCAAAAGCATTGTTTTTTTGTTGTATTGAAAATAAATAGCATGCCTATAAAGCCATTACTTAAATTGCTTATATTCATTAAGCCCTGGGTCTGCTGCTTAGGCGTAATTGCAAAATAGATTTTGCCATAATATACACTATTTACAAATAACAATCCTGTTTCATCTGTTTTAATTAGAGATTCAGAATAATGGTTATTATTAATAGACAAAATTATCATGATAAATAATAAACAGGTAAAAATTAGCAGTGAGATTAAAAAACCTAAAACAGCATGTTTCAAGTATAGTTTCATAAAATATTACCTAATGGTTTCAGTGTAATATAAGTATACTGAAATAAAATATAATAAAATAAGGGATATAATAAAAATAATATGTAATGATAAAATAAAAAATAAAATAAAAAATAATGGCATTAATTAAAGTTTAATTAATCCAAAATATACTGGATAACAAAATAAAGATTAAATGAAAAATAAAAAAAGCAATAATAATCATAAGAAATTTAAAGTGGGCTTACACGTACAGATAGACACTGAAACAATTATTGGAAACAATGTTGAAATTGATGACTTCGCTATTATCTCAAAAACTACACTTGAAGATTATGTGGGCATTGGCAGAAATTCAATTGTGGAAAGGTCATATTTTGCACGCCATTCTTATGTTGGCTACAATGCAATTGTTGAAAATACAGAAATAGGAAAATTCTCATCACTTTCATGGAATACGACAATAAGCGCTGCACATCATCCAAAAGAATATCTATCTCAACATGAATTTTTATATGAGAGAAGGCACAATATTGTTAAAAAAGAAATTTATGATCCGCACCCTAAAAAAGTTGTTATAGGAAATGATGTATGGATTGGGGCAAATGCCATCGTAATGCCAGGACTTACTATATCTGATGGAGCAATAGTAGGAGCAGGGGCTGTTGTAACAAAAGACGTTCCTGCATATGCAATTGTCACTGGGGTACCTGCAAAAATAATCAAATTTAGATTTAGCAGGACAATAATAAATGAACTTTTAAAAATAAAGTGGTGGAATTTACCTGACGATTTTATAATTAAGAATATAGATTTATTTTCAAATAAGCTAGACAAACAAGTCATAGAAAATTTAAAGGAAAGAATTAATAAGTATAAAATGATTGTTAGGGCTACAAAATCTTTGCCAGCAAATATAAATATCAGAAAAAATAAAAAATAATAGTGGTTTAATGTTTGGAATATTTAAAAAAGCAAAAATAACAACGTATATTGTAGAAACAGAGGTCAATATGCCAAATGCTTATAATTATAACACCTCGAATGCAAAAGTAATAGAGAGGATATTATTTTCTAAGAAAGATGAAGCAGAAACATGCTTTGCTGATATTACAAAAAATATAGAAGTTAATACTGCACAGTTACTTCGCAGGGAGTCTTATCTCAATAGTTGGAAAAAAATAGCAGTATCTGAAAAGTCCATTAAATATTTTAAAAGGGGATAATAAATTAAAAGAAAATAATAAAAAAGAGAAAACAATTTATCAAAAAAAGATAAATAAAAATTATAAGATAGAAAGGGGGTCAATTGTCAGCTAATGCAGGAAAAATAGGCAAGCAAAATAATAATAAGAAAACTAATGAGGTCTGCAAAGATATGCACCGCAATAAGGCAGCAGGAGAAAAAAAGCTTTTGGATGTAAAGTATGAAGTATTAAGAAATCATCTTCTGGATACCCTTGGTGCGCCTAAAATAGATAAATATAGAACAGACTCCAGAAAAGATGCTGAAGACCGCTATAAATATTGTGAAATTAAAACTAAATTATTTTCATTTGCAAGGCTTGACAAAATAGAGTATTATAGCAATAATGAAGGGAAAATATTTTCTGTGAGAAAGCATCTAAAAGAATTTAAAAGGGAAATTGACCGCTGGTAAATAAACCGCAGAAGGCTAAAAACTATTTAAATAATTTAACCCTTACGGGCTTTTTTTCTTTGGATTCCCTTAAAAAGTAATATACAATAAACAGCAGTAATATTGATATAATACTTACACTTAGTACATTTTTAGGAATTCCGAACATGAAAAGTAAGATCAAAGAAATAGCAATGAGAGTAAGATATGGATAATAAGGCATCTTGAATTCTCCATATATCTTTAGACGCCTAAAATGGATCAATGAAAAGCTTGATATGAGGTATGCAAATAATATGCCAAACATGCTTATTGAAGCTATTACATATATATTGCCTGCAAAGAGCATTACAATACCTATCACTGCGGATATTATTGTTCCATTTACTGCTACATCCTTTTGTTTGTTAAATGATCTTGCAATTTTTGGAAGCAGCTTGTCTGAACTGACTTGATACATAAGCCTAGATGAACGGATCAGCATTGCAAGTGTTGCAGAAACTGTTGCAATTAACGCTCCTATATCAATAATATAGATAAGCCATGAAGGTGCAGATATATTTTTCAGAGCAAGTGAAATAGGATCAGCTGATACACCGTAAAACTTTGGAGGCATAAGAAGCAGCATCGTAAATACGACCAAAATATAAATAATCATACTTAATATGACAGACATGAGTATTGCCTTTGCTGCATTCTTCGGACCGCCATCAACTTTTGATGTAAAGCTTGAGATTGTCTGAAATCCTGAATATGCAAATAGTATGATGACACTTGATGCGAATATTGCGCTGATTCCTGCACCATCATGTCCTGCAGTAAAATTTTGAATTGGAAATTTGCCTGACTTAAATATCAATAAAACTGCAAAAACTACAAAAATTGCAAGAGCTGCTATCTTTGCAACCACAAGCCATTTATCTATATTTGCAGCTTTTTTAAGACCTGAAAGGTTTATTATAGCAAGAATAAATATAAGAATCATTGCAAATGCTATTGACCATATAGATGAAGAAATATTAAGCATGCTTGAAAGATAGGAACCAAAACCTAATGCTATTGTAGATACTGCAGTAACAGAGCTAAAATAATAAAGAATCCCTGTCATAAATCCCAGCTCGCTTCCAAAAGCTTCATATGCAAATGAATATGCTGCGCCTTTTGCATTTGGCATTATAGATCCTAGTTCTCCTATCTCAAGCGCGAGTATTATTGCAAGTATGCCTACTAGTATAAACGCAGCCAGAGCTGACCAGCCTGCAAGGTATATTGCAGTTCCACTTAATACAAAGATCCCAGACCCGATTATCGCGCCAAGGCTTACAGCAACAGCTGTCCAGAAACTGATTTTTTTATAGCTTTTATTATGGTTAATTTTACTGTTGCTATTATTACTTTCACTTCTAGGCGCATTGTTAGCATTAGCTTTATTATTAACCATCATATCCTTCTTCTTAAATTTTACAGCAGTTAAATTTTTACAACCTTATTTTTTGGATTTAAATAATAATGTAACATCCTTCTATAAGCGAAGTAGTAGACTTCAAAAAGTGCTTATTTCTTTGAGCCATAAGGTGGATGGTACCTGACCTGCTTTGGGCTGAATGCGTATGAATAAAATTCCTTGTAATAATCATAATCCTGCTCTGATATCTTTGCGTTTTTTGTTTTAATTCCCTCTTTTTCTAAGAACTCTTTTAGCTCATTGAGGTCTGTCTTCTTTTTCTCATTGTCTGCAGACTTTGGATTGTAAATAATCGTAATCAATGCTTTGGTATACTCGACTTTTGCTTTTATCACTGGGTCTAATTTTAACAGGTTGTACTGCAGTCTTGCGCTATGCTGCGCATCGATAAGGTCATTTTTGTCGACTTCGAACTTTACTTTCTTAATAATCTTGTAAGGTACACTCATTCAATCAGCCTTTTTGAAATAGTCTGTAAGGTTTCCATAGGTCTCTGCATATTCCTTCCTAGCCTCGAGATCTTTGACATTCCTTATATATTTGTCTTTTGAATATGTCCAGTCCTTGTGGCTTGCCATCCATTCTTTCTCAGGTATGCTGTACTGATTCTGTATCTTGTCCCTGTATATTTCAGGAAGCACGTTGAATGTGCAGAACGGAAGCACTTCTCCATCAGGCATTGCATAGTGTATGTCGCACTTCTCGACTCTGTGTATATCATAGGTATACTCATCCTGGAAGTGCATTATGCCCAGAAACAGGGTCTTCATCTGCAGCTTTGCAAGCGAGTTGAATGTGCGCTTTGCAAAAACAGATGTAAGCAAGCTCAGCGCATTGACTGACTTTGGCTGCTTTGCAGTGTCTATAAAGCTTGGAAGCTTGAGGATATACTTCATCGCAATGGCTTTTCTTATGAGCCTAGGTTTTCCATCCATCTCACTGTATCCTTGCCTAAAGTGCTCGACAAGTCCCTCGACATCGATGAATCTAGTTATGGGAATCACTTTATTGCCACTGTCCAGGAACAGGTATGTGCCTGTACCGCATGCAAAGTGTATTGAAAGGTCGTATTTGTATGCCCCGCTGGCTGCCTCTAGGAACTTTGTTATGTCGCCTATGCAAGGGACAGAGAACCAATCCTCTTTTGATATGGCGCCATTCGTCTGCTCCTCTATCTTCTTTATAGTCCCTGGGATTGTTATCCTCTGGGTCTGCCTCTGCCTCTTTGGCATCCTGCCGACTAGGGAGACTGGCTGGAAGTTGACAGCCCGGACTATGTCTATGTTATTGAGCCCAAAGTTGACCATCTGGCCAAGCTCATTGTCGTTTATTGACTTTATCACTGTCGGAACCAGGACAACGCCGATCCCTGCCTTTCTAGCAGCCTTGAGAGTAAGGGGCACTTCCCAGTGGTTCTTGGGGTTTGCTCTTTTAGACACTCCATCAAAGCTCATATAAAGCGTGCTGACTCCTGCCTTGCGCAGATCTTCGGCAAGCTTAGGGTTGAAGCCAAGGTTTATGCCTGTGGTATTGAGCTGAATCTGGTCAAAGCCCCTCTTCTTTGCAAGCGCGACTATTTCCACAATTTTCGGGTGCATTGTCGGCTCTCCTCCTGTCAACTGGAGCGCATTTGCTGGAATCGGCTTCTGGCTGCGCAGGTTCAGAAATAATTTATCTAGCTCCTCTATACTAGGCTCGTATATTGGTTCACCTGACTTTGCATAGAAGAAGCAGTACCAGCATGAAAGATGGCACCTGTTGGTCACGACCACATTCGCCAGGCCTGTATGGGATTTGTGCCTTTCGCACATTCCACAGTCGAATGGACAGTTCTCTCCCTTATTTAGGTAGTTTGGATTGTCTATGCCTCTTCCATTGTAATTATATTTCTTCATCTTCATGTATAGATTGTAGTCCTCCCAGTACTTCTCGATGAACATGCCGTGCTCAGGGCAGTCTTTTCTTATCATGACATTGTCTCCATCCTTGTAAAGTACGCCCTTGATAATTAGCTTGCATTCAGGGCATATGGTCATTGTTGTATCGACTTCAGGCATTGCCTCTAGCTCTTTCTTGGTTCTTGAATAATATTTCAGGCCATCGTCGTTCTCTTTTATCTCGGTCGGTTTGCTGTCATTTACTCCGCTGATGCTATTATTTATGATATTTTCATTAGTTTTTCTGCCTGTCATTTTATCGCTTTTTTGGCTTTTTTAGATTTTAGCTTTTTAGCTCTTTTATTAGAATTTTATGATGCTTTAGCATTTTTATGTAACTATTTGCTTTTATTTTTTACTTGATTATTTTTACTTGACTAGAGTTAAACAATAGAAATTTTGCATTTATTTTTACCCTCTACAACCATATTAGCCAAAGCTACAATGGCAATATACACTAAAATAGGAAAATTAAATATATTTAAATGTTTTGCAGAAAAGGATTTACTTTTTTGCAGATTTTGCATTATTCCCTCGGCTTGCTTTTGAAAATTATTATAGCCTTAAAGAATAAGTGTGCTTAAATGCAATAAGTAATATGCACCAATACCTATGCTGATCCCAAACAATAGGGGAGGTATTGCAGGTAGTGCCCTTTTGTATTTCTTAAGTATTAGCATTGTCAGCACAAGCCCGAATATTGCGCCGAAAATAATAAAAAAACTTAGCTTTATATTGGGGAAAGCTGAAACTGCAACCATTAATGGCATTACTAAGTCACCTGTTCCAAGTTCCACTCTTGCAATGACAGGCACCATTCCTTTTCCTGCCAGAGCTTCTATATGCCTTGCTTCATGGGCATGCTGCTTGGCAAAGAGCTTTTTTTCTTTGCTGTACTCCTTAAGCTCATTACTTGAAAAATCTGATTTGCTTACTGCCTCTACTTCATTAACACCTATAAGAAAAGCAAGATTTTTCTCTGATACTGCCTTTGCCATTGTTATCATATGTTTTGTTATAAAAACAGCAATAAAATCATAGACAGCAAGAAATGCCATAAATATAAATGCGAAATAAAAAGGTAGGCTTATGCCGAGCAAAGTACCGACCCCTGCGCTTGCAAGGATTGCTGCAGAATTCCTAAGTTTCTGCCACTTGTTCTTTGCAATTATAAGGGCAACAGAAAGCAGTGCTGCAATCACTACACTTGTAGTTACACTGTTCCCAAAAATACTAAAAAGTGGTGCATTTGTTACAAGTCTGCTTATGACCCAGAATATGAAAAATGTTGATATAAATAATATATATGCCTCAATAAAATAAAAGAATTTTCCTGAACTAGAATGTCTTGAAAATAGTATTAGTATAAATGAGAAAACAACAATCATGCCTATGTAAAACAGCACATCTGCAATTGTTACGCCTATAGAAGTTGGAGAGGAGAGCGCAGATGATACAATGGAGATCGGAACTGTATTGTAAAACAGGACCGCCACAGTAAGGCCTAGAAATTGCACTATCATGAAAAGAATAAGAATCTGCACAAGTTGCCTGTATTCAATAACTCTTTTCAATCAATCGCTCTGCTTTTTTTATATTTGAAAATAAAAAATACGCTTAAATTCACACTAAGTTCAATGCAGAAAACATTATAGGGAGTATTATTGTCGCATCCCCGTCAATTGTTGTATATTTTGCCTGCTCCTTTATCTTACCCCATGAGACAGCCTCTGTAAGCCTTGCGCCTGAAAGGCTTCCGTCATACTGAGTTGCAGTAGTAACATATACAGCGTAATCGAGCCCTTTCTTGAACTGATTCCACCATATTACATGATGCTTGCTTATACCGCCCCCAATCATCAGTGCACCTGTCTTCTTATTATCAAATATTATATTGCTGAGAATAAGCTCGTCTCTAAGCAGGTTGAGCTTAAAATCATGGTCCTGAGAGAATAATGCAAGCTGAGTGCCAAAGGCGCCGTCAAGAATTCCTGGATTGAAAATAGGGACTTTGTGCAGGTATGCCTGTCTTAGTATTGAATTTTCATCTTTTATATACTTCCCAAACTCCATTGTCAGCTCAGATGCAGAGTACTCCTTTTTATAATCCTTAGAGCTATAAATCTCGCCCATTATATCTGTAAATGCATCCTCAACTTTAATTCCATATTCCTTGCTTTCTATGAACACATTGCCAAGCCTATAGATATTAAGTTTGTGCAGCATCTTGTCATCTGCATTGAATGAGCCTACTTTATATTTTCCACCAAAAGACCTTGCGATGTCATGATCTAGCGTGCCACCAGTGGTTATTATTGCATCAAAGTACTTTACAGAGTTAGCAATTACGCCTCTCAGACCTGTTGAAATTATATCTGCAGGGAATGAAAGAAAGTTGTAGCAGTCTTTGTCTCCAATCATACTACGCATTATGTCTATGCCGTTTACCATGTGCTGACCAGAAAATCCGCCCATGTACTTCATAGACTCTATAAGTTCTGATACTTTCATATCTTTCTTTAATTTTATATCATTAACATTTCTGCTTAATAATTGTTTTTTGTCCATTTTACCACTTATATTTATTATTTATATTATTTAAAAAAAGTTTACTTAATTAGCTATTTTAAAGCTTATATTATTTTGCTTTTTATCATTATCTACGTGTGCTATTTTTGATGCGCTTATTTTTCTCTATATAATTACTTTTATATTTGACCTTAACTTAGTTATTTGGCTATTTAGCTGGCCAGATGCCATTATTTTATTTACTACTTTTGCCACCATGGATTTCATTTTTTAGCTTTATTGCGAGAATTGGGAAAAGCAGCACCACAGATACTGCATTTGTAAGCAGCAGAGGGTATGAATGTATGATAATTGCATATACTATCCATAATATTTCTGCTATAGTCAGAATTAATGAAAAAAGGAGTGAAATATCTTTTGTTGATTTGGACCTGATTGTCTTTATACTTTGAGGCAAATATGCAAATATTATCAAGATTCCTGCAGTATACCCTAATATTGTTGTAAAATACATAGTAATTCACTATATAATAAATTTATCATTTATAACATTATATTTTATTGTAATATGAAGCAGACCAACATTCTTCTCATAAAAGTTCTTATAAAAAACAAAATTATATAGAAGAATAGGATTAAACTTATTAGTGCATTAGTAGATTAGATTAGTACATTAGTGCATAAAATATTTACAATAACTTGATAGTGCTAGAAATGCTTTTAGATTATAATATTATTATAGCACTAATATAGTTTTATGCAGTTTAACAAAATGAGCAGGAAATCCTATGTGCTTTAGTGGTTGGATAAAGTCATTTAATCAAGCTGTGTAACAAACCATCTTCCGGTATTTGTTAATTTTGCTGTTGGCTGCACCTGATTCTTAACAATTTTGATATTAAATGAAACCATGCCTGTGGCTGCATAGCGATTTAGAATTTTAAAGTCAAGTTCATTATCAATAATGTTCTCTCTTTTATATTTTTTTAATATCTGTTTTGCAGTAGGCGTACTACCTGCCTCAGTTCTTCTAAATTTTATAATATTTAATGCAAAGCCGCATAATTTTTTATTTATTTCATTCACTTTATCATTTTTTACTTTATTTTAATTTTTATTCTAGTTTTTGTTTTTCATTGCACTTTTTCAAGGAGTATATTTTTAACAAATTGTTCGCAGTTATTTCATGATTTATAGATATAAGATTATCCCCTACATCTAGAGGATATGATCTCTCTCCCCTTCTCATTTCAAAAAGTGCTGCTTTTTTTAATGAAGTACAAGATGACAAGAATGGGTTTTTTTCTACTTTTTCTATTTTAGACTCTGTTATACCAATGCTTTTTGCTGTATGTTTAGGAGCATCATTGCTGCTACAACCGCCAGATATTACAACAACACCTAAAATAGACGCACCAATTAATGTATTACGAATAAATTTTTTTGTTTCCATGTTATCACACTTAATATATTACATTGTCTTTGCTAATCTTTACGCTTAGTTTATCCAACAAATCGATTACAGATTCTTTGTATTTTATTAACTCTCTGCTCATTGAGTATGCAGCATTCTTGTCATTTGAATTTATCGCGCGAATTATTTCTTTGCCTGTTTTATGAACAAGGGGGTGTATCTTTCCCAGCTCTACAAATTCAGGCATGGTTCCATATTTTTCCAGCCCTGGGCCATCATACCATTTCCCAAGCCTGCATTGATGGTGGTCGGACAATTCAGCTTCAGAAATTTTAATCTTTCCGGTTAGCGCATCAAGGACTTTATTTACCCACACAAGATGGTCCATTTTTGTTAAATTAAGGAGCATGCAATCGAATTTTAATTCTGCAAAAATAGGCATTGAGGAGGTTGTCTGATTAAATATAGATTCTATCTGCAAGTAAATTTCATTGAAAGCATTATCCATATTTTCGATTGATGAGGACAACTCTGAAAGGTTCTTAGACATTTCTTCAGTAACCTGCGCTTGCTCTTCAGCAGCAGTGGCTATCTGAGTTATTTGCTCATCTGTTTTATCTGCAGCGATGGCTATATCCATAATTGTATTTAAAGTGCTCTCAACAGCTTTGTCTGTTTCTGAAATAAGCCCAATAGCCTTAGTCATACTGGCAGACACGTCTTTGCTTTTATATGAAATCTGCAATGTAACATGATCTATGGCTTTTGCAGCATCGGCTGATTTACTAGCAAGCTTTCTGACTTCATCCGCGACAACTGCAAACCCTTGACCCTGTTTTCCTGCTCTAGCAGCTTCTATTGCTGCATTCAATGCAAGAAGATTTGTTTGATCTGCTATATCCTTTACATT
>JAJYVI010000017.1 GCA_021792115.1 Microcaldota archaeon
AAACGCGGAATATCACAAAAAAAGCATACAATACTGTAATGCAAATAAAACGATGAATATAAATTTTCAAATTTCCATAAAAGACAATACGATATAGATAATTTAAAATAATAACCAATAAAGATATTGATTTTCAAGCGCCTCAAGCATGGCCTGTGGCATTGAAGTTAAAAGTAAATATTATTAGCAACATAAAGATATATAAATGTTCTTTTCAAAACCTTTGCAAAGCTGTAAAATGCAGCCTTTTGCACCATTTATAAATAATGCATAAAAATTTTGGCCAGCTGTTTATTAAAGCTCTTCCTGCCTTAGCATGCTAGAGCCTATTTTCTGCCTTCTGCGCCTCTGTTTCCTTTCTCATTTTATAGATTAAGGATGTCTTGAGTTGCATCTGATTTTTTATTAATTTTTTTAGAAAATCCTTATTATCGCTGCTTTCCTCAAGCAAGTTCTTCTCCTTGCTCTCAAACTTGCCATATAACTTATCTATCCTTATTTTTATCTTAGCCATTTCATAGACATTTTCCTTCACTGCATCTGAATATTCCTTGTTTTTCAGCTTTCTTGCAAGTGCATCAATAATGCCTGCAGCAGGTTTGTCAAGATCCTTCATTGTTTCAAGTATGCTATATCCATTTGCTGCAAACATGATAAGTGCAATTGAACTGCCCATACTTTTTTCTTTGTATGCCCCGTGCCTAAATTCGTCAATGCTGCTTATTTCATTATTCGTTATCATATCAAAGAGTGCAGATAACTCTTTTTTCCAATTTTCTGAAAAACAGCACAGTATGCTAATCATTTTGTGCCTTATCAAGCTTGCCCTGTTCTGCCAGAGCTCATTCATTTCCTTTGCGAATATTTTTGAGTTTGCATAGGCTCCTATAAAATATGCAGGAGCCTCATCCATAATAATCATAATGTTTCTATTTTTTGTGATCTGCTTCTTGTTCATTATTCCTATTTTATCCGTTTGCGGCTGAAATTTGTCATGGCCTTCGATATGTTTATCCTCATAATGTGCTTGGGCATAATGATATCCTTCATGCACTAATAAAGGATATGCCCATTTATAAAACTCTTTTTTAGAGCTATGGTAAGCGCTGTACGCATGTACAGTGTTTAATATAATTGATTTATTTCCGCTGCATTTGCCTTGTATGTAATGATCCATATCTTCAATTTTTACGGAAAGACTTGATTTGTCAATTATAGTTCTACCAGTCATGTCCTCTATTGTTTCCCATGCACCAGGCATTATCTCTTTACGCAATTTTTTTTCAATTTTCCTATTTTCAATGATCTGCATAATTTTCATAATATTACTTCCATAAAGATTACAGGTATTATTTTAAATGTTTAAAATTTTAAACATTTAAGTTTTTATTTGCTCAGACTGCGCAGTGCCATTGCTATTTCGCAGCAATGATTCTATACCCAATGCTGCATCTGAAAACCGTAACTCTTTTTTAATATTTTCTGTGCATTTTTCTTTGTAAATTCTATTGCACCACCACATATGGTTTATCTTTGCGTGTATTTTTCCAATTTCATTGAGCTTATTTACTGCATCATCAAAATGTTCAGTCTCTCCTAATTTTCTGCTAAAGTTATAAAATGAATCCTGCCAAGACATATTAAGTTCATGCATTGTTTTTAGAATATTGAAGTTATTTGCAGCAAATAACATAAGCGAGATAGCCCTTCCAAGTTCTGCTGCATTTATTTTGCCAGTTTTGTAATTATTATCATCCTCTTGCACTGTATTGTCTATATGTGCCAGCTTTAATGCAATAGACTTATAATGGTCTGTTGTATATGGAGTCATTTTGCACAACCCTGATGTCATACCTATTCTTACGAAGTTTGCATTAATATTATCTCCATTTGTACTTTTTATATTTTTTAGCATTTTGGTATATCCATCGCCTTCTTCAAAAATTTTTGATGCAATATAATATTCAACAAAATATGCAGGCGCTTCTTCAAATCCATCTGCAACCCAATTAGGCTTATGCATTCCTGTTTTGCCAGTAGTGTAAAATAAGTGATGCACGCATTCATGTGCAATCATCGGAAGTAAATTCCTTCTTAATGCTTCTCTATCCTTATTGCCAGGACCATAAAAATGAAGCACATCATCTGTACTTAATGTTATCTCTCCTTCATTATTAAAAGATTTAAAAAGATACCTTCCGCCAATATCTTTTGGCAAAAATCCCAATTTTATTTCTATGCTTTCTGCATTTACTGTGCGCTCACCTGTCACATTTTCTATTTCTGTAAGTGCCTCAGCTAAGAGTAAATAAAGTTCTTTTTCAATGTTTCCTGTTTTTGATTTAAAGATATTCACAATCCCATCTATTTAATAGACTAACCCTATTTTTCCTTCTGCTAAAGATATAAAGATAATCTTTACTGGCCAATATTTTGTGCAAAATAAATTAAAATTAATTTACGACTTATCCGCACGTTTATATTTTTTTAGGTCAATTCCAAGATCCTTTGGACCAAATGCGTAAGGCAATAATTCACTTATATTTTTAATCAAAAAAATAGTTTTGTCAGTATTTGAAAGTACTAATTCAATATCATTGCCAGAAATTTGTGATGCTTCAAAAATCATTTGTCTGCATGCACCACAAGGGGCAGTAGGTGTTTCTGTTTTGGATTTTTCCCCCTTTGTTATAATTGCCATTGCTTTAAATTGTCTGTACCCTTCTGCATTCGCATGCAAAATTGCAGATCTCTCTGCGCATATAGTTACACCATATGAAGCATTCTCAAAATTTGCGCCAGTTATAATTTTATTATCAACTGTAAGCAATGCTGCACCTACATAAAATTTAGAATAAGGATTATAGGCGTTTTTCATTGCCATTTCTGCGGCGCGGATAAGGTTCTTCTGATATTTTTTAAGTCCATTCATCTTTTTCATTTCATGCGCCATCAAGGTTATACCCTTTGTTTATTAGTTTAATTAATGCTTTTTTCTTGTCCTGTTTTAGAAATGAGCTCATTGCAGCATTAATCTGTAGTCTTCGTACTCCTTCAATATCAAGCCATGTCTCTTCTTTGCATAGCTTATAAATAGTATCTGTAAGAGTGTACCCAAACATAGCGGGATCATCAGAATTTATGCTTACAAGTACATTCTCGTCAAGCAGTTTCTTAATACCTATTTCCTGCCTGGATTTTATAAGGCCTGTAAATATATTTGATTCTGGGCAGGATTCTATCCCTATATTGTTTTCTTTGATTTTCTTTAATAAATCTTCATGCTGTGAAACTATTCTCGCATGGCCCAGTCTATCTGCCTTAAGATCATTTATTGAAGTGATTATATTTTTGTGCAGTTGGTTGCCAAATTCCCCTGCATGAACTGAGCGCTTAAGCTCTGTATTAAATGTAAGCTGAAATGCTTGTTTATGTCTTTCTGGAGGAAAATTGGCTTCGTCGGTCGCAAGGCCAAGAGCTACAACATTATATTTCATGCATTTTATAGCTGCATTTGCTACTGCAATTCCAATCTCTGGCGCAGCTTCTCTTCCTATGTCGACGATTATATTTGTCTTAACTCCAAAATCGCGCTCCCCCTGTCTTAATCCGCGCCATACGCTTTTTATTACCTCTTCATAGCTATTTTTTTGACTACCATTTCTATGTTTGTAATAAACTGATTCCCCAGTATGGTATTGTGGCGCAAATTGAATTTCTGCGTATATTATATTATCATTATAAAGATTTCTTACTTCCTCATACGCCGTGATTGCCAGATTCTCAGGTGTTTGCATCAATGAAGTTACAAGTCCAAATCCCTCGCGAAATAAATTTGCAAGCCCTGTATTCTTAATATTTTTAAAATATTCTGCGAGCTCCCTGCTGTTTTTAGCAGGAAGGTGTACTTTATCTTTTCTTGCGAGGTTAAATAATATCTCTGTCTTTACGTCTCCATCAAGATGACGATGTAGATCAATTTTTGGCAGTCTTTTTATCTCTGATCTTTTAATTGCGCCGGCGTTCATATTTTTACCTATTTTTTTCATGTATTATTTTTTGATCTTACCCTATATCCTATAACTTTATAACTTTTTTATTTTTATCTTATTACTGCCTAATTAAATTTTTTAGATTATATCCCTCTTCATCTTTAAGCGTTTCTATTAGGTATTTTTGCAGCTTAAATCTATTTATTATTGAATTTGCAAAGAAACGTAAATTATTTTTTGATTTTATATTTTGTTCATTTTTTAGCGCATTTATGATTAATCCACATGCCTTATCTGCGTCATTTTTTACATATTTTTTATCATGACCGAATAACTCATTTAAAAAAGCACTTTTTAAGTAGTAATTTGCTCTTTTAATAGGGTTTATTGTTTTATTAAGCCTGCAATATTCTATAGTATAAAGCAATTCGCATGCAATATCATCACAACTTTTTCCTGCTAATCTAAATTCGGTCAGTGCATCTTTAATTTCAAATTGATTTGCGCTAATCTCTCCATGTCTTAGTCCCTTAACAGATTTATTCACAAATTTCTGTATCTCATTTTTTAATTTATCTTCTGAAATTTCTTTTTTTATTTCAATGTTCATAATTTCACCTTCAATAAAATTTTATAAATTTGTTGCCTCATTACCAATAGATTCTAGATTTACTATATCTATATTTAAGATTTTTTTCAATTCTTTGATATTGTGTTAATCTTTTTTGATCTGTATAAAGTTTTATTTTATCCTCCTTTACAATTGCTGTAGGTGTTGAAATCCCTAAATATTTCTTCCTGTTTTCAAATATTCTTAGATTATCTTCTCTTAATAAAATATCCTTCTTTGTCATCAAAATTTCTTTTTTAATTTTTACTGTCTCTAATGCCTCTGCTCTATTTTTGTAACTCAATTCTGTAGGTTTATTATTAAGCCAAATTTTTGCACCTAATATTGCTATACCTGCTCCAATTGCAGTCAAAATTAAAGTATTTCTTAATACTGATCTCTTTTTATTGTTCCCCTTATTCCACTTGTATAAAAATTCCTGTTTTCCTGTTTCATACGTCATTAAAATACACCTGCAAATTATCTTTTATTTTTTAAGATTTTTATGATATTTAAGCATTGCGCAATAGAAGTCAATTGTCTAAAACTTTATTTGACATGCACTATGCATTACAATGCAAGTTATAAGTTTTAAATAAGAATGAGCATAATTTCTTATTGCTGCTATGTTAAGACGCTATAAGTATAAGGCATCTAGGTGTATCTGTTAAACCGAGCCCCAGTTTTGTATATCTTTGTTCATGCATAATATCTTGCAACAGAGCTGCAAATATTCTTTTTTAACTCTTCATCAAGACCCAATATTTCTGCTATTATCCCTATATATTCTGCATCTGGCACAAACCATTTTTTATTCATCTTTTCAATGTATGCGTTGCAATACTCTACCCCAGCTTTCTTAATTGAGTCCTCTGTAACCTCTTTTAGTTCCCCTGAAATTGCTCCTACGAAACGCCATATTTTATCTTTATTTCCGTTGATTTTCCATTCTTTGCCTGTTTTTTTTGCAATTTCCTTAATCTTATTACTTATTTCCTCTCGTTTACGCATATGGCTATCCTCCTCCTCATTATCCCTCAAATACTTTTCAAATCCTGCAATATATATTTTTTGGCATTTCTTTTCCATTATTTCACCTTAATAATAAAATATTAAAATAATCTATACTTTATCAGGTTCATTACTCTTGTATTTTGCGAATGCCTTCCTGTTTGGTTTTGGATATGTAATCATAATGTTTATAATAAAAATTAAAAGTACTATTTATTGCCTCGTCTAATTTTTTTATGTTTAAAAAGGTATAATGTTCTGAAAGTTTTTTTGAAAATCTTATTTTTTCATTGATCTCTGAAATTTTATGTTTATTTATATCTACAAGTTCCTCTTTAATTATTAAATCTATAGAGTTTATATAGTTGCTATAGACTTTTTTTATTATCTTATTTCTTATATCTTTCTCTATTCCAAACCCCTCTGCATACAGATCTGCAGTATTAAATTTTCCAATCTTGATAAGACATTCAAAACTCTTTAAAAGTCTATCTTCTTCTTTGTTTCTAAGCATATCTTTAAATTGCATCCTGTTCATCAATTTAGTCTATATTTTTACTCTCTATGTCTTTCCTAATTAATAATTTATTTTTTTCATTTTCTTCTTCTTTTATCTCCTCTAAGAATTTTTTTCTTGCCTTTGAAATATAATTGTCTCCTAGTTCAAACTCTGTTGCTATCTTTTCTGCAAATTTTGGCCAAAATCCAGTTAAGATAATTTTATTTCTAGGTTTCATTGCATCATTATAAGCATTTTTTGCAAAGGGTATAAACTGGTCAGGGCTTAACTCATAAGTTTTACCTATTTTTGCCACTTTATAATATGCATAAGCTAATTCTGAGAATCTCTCTCGGGTTTCAACATAGTACTTGCAAACAATATTTGCATATTCTGTAATAATAACACTATCGCATTTGAACAATGCCAAAATTTCAGGGGCACACTCTGCAGGTAATCTGCTCTCTTTTTTATCCTCTTTTATAGATTTTATAATCATTTCAGCAATTTTTGCTGCAACCTCTTTTTTGTAGTCATCAGCAAGCTTGTTTTCCTCTCCAAACTTTGCAGCAAGGTAAATATTTCCAGAATACATCATTTTTTCAAATTGCTGATGCAAAGCATTAAGTTTTTCTGAATCTTTTCTAGCATAACTCTGTAGTTCTCTCTTTCTCGTAATAGGCTTTTTTTTATCCTTTATTTTATTTTCCATATGGCATCAATTTATTATTAATATATTGACTTATCCCATCAATAAAATAATTTATCCCTGATTAAGTTAAACACTAATAATCTATTTAATCATTTATAATAATGTTTATTTAACTTCGTTATTCTTTTTTAATAAAAGTATGGTATGCCTCTATTAATTCTTTTTTGTGCTCTACATAGCTTTCTTTTGAGCAGGCACTTCCTTTAAATATATTATTATTAATTTGTTCTATTTCATTAAATACTCTTTTGATTTTTGCTGAATTTTGGGTCTTATTTAAATTATTTAAATCCTCAAATACAAGATCTGTTTTGCGCAGCAAGAATTGTGCTGTATTTTTAATATTAAAATTTTCTTTGATTAAAGCAGCAATACCAATTGAAATACTGATACTCTTTATAGGAATATCTATTTCGCCGATTTTATTATATAGCTCATTTTTAAAATTTCTTGAATTTATGTTGCTTATAATCATCTCGGGAAGAGTTATATCAAAACAGTTTCCATTCATTAATTGCTTCAATAATAAATGCAGGATTTTTGCGCCGTTTTTACTGCTCTCATTATAATATTTATTCTGCCTAGGTTTATCAACACCGCAAGCCATTGCAGTTATACCATTAAAATATGCTGCAGCTTCTATAAGTCCTTTATTTATGTCTTCTAGGTTTTTGCACATGTCAAAAGTAAATAATATGCCATTATTTTTTTGGATTGCATGTGTTCCCTCATGTACTATTGTGCCTAATAATGCTATGTCATCAAAAGTAGTTTTACTAGTTTTTTCCCTGTTAAAATAAACCAAATCTCTTTTATTGCTCTCTAAACTGTAATGATACTGTGCAACAAAATCTGTATACTTTGTAAAATCCCCTACAAAATAATCCATATCCGGAAGTTTTTCTTCAGTTAAAAATTTAAGAATTGATTTTGCCCGTGTATATACCTCCTTTTTATCAGAATAAATATATTTATTAATACATTCCATTATGTAACCCTCTATTATCTGTTAATACTATACTTGATGGCTATTTTGATATTTATGTCTTTTGCAGTTTTTATAGTCAATTACCTGTTATTAAATATCTTTTATTTTAGCCTATCCTTTTTAATAAATTAACAATTTAACAATAATAAATAAAAATATAAAAATAAGATTCTAAGAAACATAATAAGATTATTGCAATATATAAATGATAAAATAATCTTATTGTGACATACATAATGCTATCTGGTGCTATCAAAATGTCTAAGTTATCAAGTTATTTGAAAGATAAGCGCATACTAAGTTTAATAATAATATTTGTTGTGCTTTTGGCTCTTGACATTCATTACGGGCTGCATTTTGGAATTGAATTCATAGGCGGCACGCAAATAAATGTAAGGCTTGAACATAGCGTTAATGCAACAACAATGAGTTCATTAATCTCTTTGTTAAACCAGAGGTTATCCACATTCGGACTGAAACAAGTTACTGTTGAAGGAGTAGGAAACTCAGAAGCATATGTTCTTCTTCCAACAATATCAAAGACAGAAGTTAATCAAACGATAAGCATCATTGACAGTCAGGGCAGCTTTGAAGGGATAGTGAATGGGAAGGAGGCTATAAACGGCAGTGACATATTAAAAGGCAGCATAGGTTCATTTACTCAAGCGACAAACAACAGCACAGAGTGGATTGTTTCATTTTATATAACTCAGTCTGCAGCAAAGAACTTTTCAAAAATTGTTTTTGGCCAGGCAAATAAACCTCTTTATATGTTTTTAGATAGACCTAGTTCTGCAATACTACTTATTAATTCATCAATTTTATCAAACACGAGCATCGGGTTGTCAGGACCTCAAGCATTACAGATTATGAGGAATACGCTTGCTTTTGGCAATAGAACTATACCTGTAGTTGTTGTCTCCAATTCAAATCAAAGCATTTCAAATGCAGAGTCTGCAGTAGAAAAAGGTAATTATACAACAGTGATATTGAGCAATAATCTAAACCAAAGCCTTGTAAATTTCTTGCAAGCAAGAAACTATACCTTGAAGTTTGAAACTAAAGAAAATATGACACCACAATATTCTGTAATAGGTCCTAATGAAACACTTATAAATACATGGCCTGCTGTAGGATTGCTTTCATCTCCTTTGCTCAATCCTTCAATAACAAATGGAAGCATAAGCGAAAGCTACCAGATCTCAGGATTCGCGCCAGTATCATTGACTCAAATTCAACAAGCAAATTACTCTCAGCAAGAAGCAAAGACAATATCAAGTATTCTTACTGGTGGAGCGCTGCCAGTCCCGATTTTTTACGAGTCGCAGCAGATAACACCACCCACCCTTGGAAAACATTTCTTATTTTACAGCGCGATTGCATTGATTGCTTCAGTAATCCTGATTTCAATATTTATTGTAGTCAGATATGTAAAAATGTTTCTTATCTTGCCAATATTGCTTACTACTTTGATGGAGCTGTTTATAATAATCTCTGTTATAGGCCTTATAGGTACAATTGATTTATCTGCTATTGCAGGTATGATTGCAGTTGTCGGAACAGGAATAGATGCGCAGATAATAATAACAGATGAAATTCTGTCAAAGGACAGCCATCAGCAGCATAGCGATGTCGTGCTTGGAAAGGCATTCTATATAGTCTATGCAGATGCAGCCCTTTTGGTTATCTCAATGCTGCCTCTCTTTTTCTCAACTTCTCTTGTCACAATGATAGGTTTTTCAGAATCTGCAATACTCGGCGCGATTCTAGGGATTCTTATAACAAGACCAGCATATAGTGCAATTCTCAGTAAGCATTTCGGTTGAGTATCTTATAAATTAGGTGTATATCATGAAATACTGCCCTACGTGTAATAGAAATAGCAATGAAATTAGGTTTATAGGCGAGTTTTGTGAAATATGCACAATAAAAAAAATAAATGCAGAAATATCAGAATCTGTTGAAATCACGCAGTGCAAGGATTGTGGCAAGATAAAAACAAACCAAGGCTATGTAAAACTGGATAAGCTTTCATTATCTGCAATACTGCAGAAATTGCTTAAAAATAGTTTTGTAAAAATCAAGGCAGTTGACTTTGACAAAAACATTATAGTCGCTCAATTCTCCATTTTTAAGAATGGTGAGAAAGTTCGATTTGATAAGCCTATTTCATTTTCAATTAAAAAATCAATGTGCGATCAGTGCTATAGACGGCACTCAGGCTATTATGAAGCTCTTGTGCAACTAAGAGTAAGCGGCAATGAGTTCTATGAGAAAGAAATAAGCAAGCTTGAGAAAATAGCCAGCAGTCTTACAAAATATATAGAGGCTGGGAATGGGTTCATTGCAAAGATAGAAAAATCAAAAAATGGGCTTGACATATATACAAGCGACAAGAAAGCTACCTCTGCATTCATGTCATTACATAAGTTCAAACCTAAAGTGTCATTCACTCTCTACGGTCTTAAAAATGGAAAGAAGGTTTATAGAAATATATATCTTCTTAAGCAAGGGTAAGTCATTTGATATTCAATCTCTACTTTTTCTAAGGTACTGCACATAAGTAAATTCAGCAAATTCTTTTGTTTCTTTTTTAATCCACTGTTTAAAATCTATAGCTGGGAAATATGTATCCCCTATATAACTATTTTTTATCCAGGATATATGCAGAATCTGCGATAGCGGCAGCATCTGGTAGAACAATCCGGCTCCTCCTATGCAGTATATCTGCCCATTGTAGTTCTTAGCAATTATAAGCGCCTCCACTATGTTCCTGCAAATATTTGCCCCTTTCTGTTCTCCAAGGCTGCTGCTTATAATTATATTTGTTCTATTAGGCAGAGGCTTGAACTTTTCAGGCAATGACTCCCATGTGTTCTTGCCCATAATCACAATATTATTTTCTGTGATCTGCTTAAACAATTTCATTTCCTCTGGTATATGCCATGGGATGGACCCATTTATGCCTATAACCCTGTCATTTGTCATAGCAGCTATAATATTAATATCTTTAATTACCATCTCATACAGCTATATCAAATTTAATTGCAGGATAACTTTGGTAATCCTCTATTTTTGTGTCTTCTGATTTCCATTTAAATATATCCTGGAAATTTTCTGTTCTTATATGCGGGGGCGGATATTTATTAACATCCCTGCTTAGTTGCTCATCAGCGCCTTTGATATGATTCTCATATATATGAACATCACCAAGGAAGCCAACAAGTTTCCCTTCCTTCAGGTTTGCTTGCTTTGCAAGAAGGTGAAGTAATAGGCCATAACTGGCTATATTGAAAGGCAATCCTAGCATTGTATCAACAGATCGCTGATTCCATAGAAGATTAAGTTTATCTCCTATTACAGTTACTTGATATCCCCAATGGCATGGTGGCAGAGCCATCATCTCTACTTGCTGTGGGTTCCATGCTGATACTATCATTCTTCTATCTGAAGGATCCTTTCTAAGTTTTTCCACCAGATTATTAAGCTGGTCTATTCCTTTACCGTCATAGTTTGATTTTTCATCCTTGTATTCTGCATTGAAATGCCTCCATTGGAATCCATATACAGGACCAAGATCTGTTTCTTCTGTCATCTTTCTACGTGTTTCTGCATCATGGCTGTAAGGGACTTTTAATGGGCTAGCCCACTCATCCCAAATATGGTTGTTTCTTTCTTTGAGCCATGACTTGTCAGTTATTCCTTTAATGAAAAATTCAAGTTCAGATGCAATGTTTTTGAATGCAACTTTTTTTGTAGTTAGAAGAGGAAAACCATTTTCCATTTCATGCTCGAACATTGCTCCTGCAATTGCTAATGTCCTTATTCCAGTCCTGTTCTCTTTCCATACTCCTTCTTTGCGTATCTTTTTTATAATTTCAAGATATGCATAATCGCAATTCTTTGCATTCTTTTTTGCATCTTCATTTAATTTTGAATCCGCACCATCAACATATTTGCTCGCATCTTTGCTTATATCCATATTTCCACCGATAACTTAATAATTAATGCACTGATTAAGTCATTATATATTTTGCTTTTAGATATTTAATAATTTTGAAAACTTTGTTGCTTGAACAGCACATTCTAATTTATAATGCATAATGCTTAAATATCAGGAATTCTTAAACTTTATCGTGAGCATATGGATATACAGGCTTATAAAGGCAAAAATAATATACATACATTTTTAAGGAATGGATTGGAAGTATTTGTAGTTCATGTGGATGGCCTGCAAAGTTCAGGCATAACAATTGGAGTGAAATATGGGTCAATTGATGATTTGCCAAAAAAAGGCGGATCTGCACATTTTCTAGAGCATATGATTTTTAAGGGCACAGACAAAAGAACGCCTATACAAATATTTGATGATTATAATTCTATCGGTGCCTATCTAAATGCATTTACAGAGCATGAGCTTACTCTTTTTGAAGCAAAAGTATTCAAGGGATACACTGCAAAAATGCTTGAATTAATGTCTGACATGATAATAAACTCCAAGATTACAGAGCATGAACTTGAACTTGAAAGGGGTGCGATAATATCTGAAAGCCGTATGCATGATAATGATCCAGAGGAAATGTTTGCGCAGCATTTTTTGCAGATGCTATATACTAAAAATCCTATTATCTACCCTATATTGGGCACAGAGAAAACTATAAAAAATCTGAGTAGGGAAGATATACTAAATTCTTATCAAAAATATTATAATCCTAAAAATATGGCGCTGGCAGTATATGGAGGCATGAATTCTGACAAGACTATTCATACTATTGAAAAATACTTCTCTAATTTTGAAAGGGCAGGCTCAATGAACCTACGCAAGCCTGTTGAAGATCCTAATATTGTTTCAAATACGACTTTGCGCAAGGAAGGGTTAAATTCTGTTATCATAGCTCTTGGCTTGAGATTTGGGTCATTTGATCCATCAAAAATAAATGAATATGCATCGCTTATGCTTGTATCAGATATACTTTCTAAAAACATGTTCAATGAGGTAAGGGAAAAAAGAGGGCTGGCTTATTCCTCAAATTCAACATATGTCCTAATGGGAACTTATAGTTATCTTGCAGCTTCATCGCAGTCATTGAAGGAAAATAAGCAAGAAGTTATGGATATAATGTTAAATCAAATCAAGAGATTAGAGTTAGGTAAAATAAGTGAAAAGGAACTCGAGATCAGCAAGAGAAATTTTGTAATATCCAATAAACTAAGGAAAGAGAATTCCCTTTCCATGTCATCTGGAATAGTCACAGATAAGCTCACATTTAATAATTTTAATCTTTCAGACAATATAATCAGGCAGATAAGCAAAACAGATATTAAAGGCATAAGAAATCACTTGAGGAACTTGATAAAAGCAGATAATTGTACGATAGTGGTTGTGGAGCCTGAGTGATTGCAAGCAATGAGCTCATGCGATTAATTAGTAAACAAATGTGCGGCCAAAATTCAAAAAAGTAAAATAATAACAGCAATAATTAAATACCATGATGTATCATACTTTACTATAAAAGTTTTTATGCTGCGCAAATTTAAGCATAATTTAAGCAGGATAAAATATAAACAAAAAGAATAATTCTCATAGGCACCAGCCAGATATAACGCTTTGCGCAAGTTTCTTGTTCTAAGTAATACAGTTATTTAATGAGGATTCAATTCATTATAATTTTTAACAAAGTGAATTTATGAAAAATTTTAGCGATCTTCATCTTAAGCCAGAACTATTAAATGCGCTTAATGCGATGAATTTTACAGAAATGACAGAAGTACAGGAATCTGCAATACCTGCAGTTTTATCCCACAAAGATATAATAGTAAGATCAAAGACAGGGAGTGGTAAAACAGGAGCTTTTTTGATACCAATTGTGCAGATGATAACAGGAGGGCAAGGATATCCACAGGCCATAGTTCTTGTTCCTACAAGGGAGCTTGCATTGCAAGTCAATGCCGTTGCTCATAGCATTGTACAGAGAAGCAGAATCAGAACAACTGTTGTTTATGGCGGCGCATCAATAAATGTCCAGGTCCAGAATCTGAGAAATGGCATAGATATTGTAATAGGCACCCCTGGCAGAGTGCTTGACCTTGTTGAAAGAGGCGCACTAAAACTTGACAAGATAAAGCATCTTGTGCTTGATGAAGCAGATCTAATGTTAGATATGGGATTTATTGAAGATGTAGAGTCAATAATATCTATGATGCCTGAAAATGAACAAAGACAGACATTGTTGTTTTCTGCGACAATTCCGACGGAGTTAAGCAGCATAGCAAGAAGATATATGAAATTTGATGCAGTAAGAATAAACATTGGAAAAGAAGAAAGTGTAACTGTTTCAACAATAACACACAGC
>JAJYVI010000018.1 GCA_021792115.1 Microcaldota archaeon
AGAATCATTCACAGATTCTGAATCCTTTGAGGAATTTGAAAGTAAGGTATTTTCAATATCTGTCCTTTTCAGTATTTTGTCAAGCAGGTTTAGTTTCCTAATCTTTTCAAGTTCTTCTTTGTTGCTCTTGTTATTTTTTTTCATATACACACTTCAGGATTGAAAGATAATTATTTATTGCATACAAATTTGTTTCTCCTGACTTTCATTTATTTTTTGATGAAACTTTTCTTAAAAGTTTATTTTTATGAAACTTCTTTTTTAAAGAAGTTTAGAATATATAGGGAGAAAACCCTTAATAAGTTTTCGTTCAAATGGGCTGAGCCATGTTTAGGCGCCTGCCATCATTTTTAGGCTTCATACTCCTGGCTGAGTTGTGGAATAGTTACATTGTACTTGTCCTGCAGCTTTGCCTGGAACTGCTGCATCTTGGTGATTTCGCCATGGACTAAGAATATATTCTTCAGACCCTTTATTTTAGAAATCATCAGCTCTAACTGCCTTCTATCGGCATGCGCTGAGATACGATATGTTTCCACGCTGAGACGTATATCCACAGGTGCATTGTTTATTGTGACCCTGGATGCGCCATCCTGGAGGTCTCTGCCCATAGTTCCTTGCGCCTGATACCCAACAAGAATCAATTTATTCTCCTTCTTACCAGCAAGCCTTGAGAGGTAGAACATTACAGGGCCGCCTGAAAGCATTCCACTGGTCGTGACAATCATGCACGGTTCCTGGCTTGATATTATTTCTGTTCTTGTCTTTCTTTCCACAATCTTGAAGTTGCTGCTCTTAAACGGGTCATAATCACTCATCAAAATCCTGCTCTGGAGTTCCTTCCTGCAGAAAATCACATTGTGCCTATATATGCGCATGACCTTGCTTATCATCCCGTCTATGTATATAGGTATCTTTTGCATAGCGCCAGAGTTTATGTAATCGTCTAGGAAGAAAAGTATTTCCTGCGCTCTGCCGACAGCAAAGCTTGGTATTATTATTTTTGAATCTGTCTTTGCAGACTCATTTATAGAATTGAGCAGATCCTTTGCGACTTTTTTTTCGTCTGGGAATATATCATTATCACCAGCATATGTTGTCTCTGTTATAAGCGTTGTCGCATGCAGGTTCTTTATGTCTGCGCCGTTTAAAAGCCTAGTTTTGAGCAAGTTTACGTCTCCTGTATAGAGTATGGTGTCCTTACCGTCGCTCACGCTTATCAATGCGCTTCCGAGTATATGCCCTGCAGGTATCATCTTTATTGTAAGATCCCTAAACTTGAATTCCTTTTTGTAGTCTATTATTCTTAACTTTGCATTCAGCGAATTCAAAATGTTCTTGTCAAAGTTGAGATCTGAATTGATTTTAAGGTAATCGCTCAGCAAGACGTTTATCAGCTCGATTGTGGGCTTTGTTGCATATATATTATTCTGATAATGCTTTGCATAAAGAAAAGGCAGAAAGCCCATATGATCTATGTGTGCATGCGAAATGAATATCGCATCTATCTGCTTTATCTCCTCATCGTCTATGAGAGGATATTCTTCTCTTTTTCCTAGTTTTATTCCGCTATCAAGCAGGATTTTTGTCCTGTCTGTAGAAATCATGATGCAGCTCCTTCCAACCTCTTGTGCTGCTCCAAAAAATTTAATTTTCATATTTACATCTATTAATTAATGACTTATGCATTTATATTTTTATTGTTTATGTAGCCTTACGACGCTGTGCGCTATTGTGTATTATACATCGCATGCATTGTTTGGCTACTAATACTTGTTATGGTTACTTGCTGTTGCTGGCCGCCTTTGGCTTCTTTATGACAACAATATCCTCAATGCTGAAATTAGGAGTTTCTTTTACTTCGTATTTCTTATTGTCCTCGCCGTGACCATGCTCCCTATACTGCCTTTCCCTGTGTTGATACTCGCCCGGCTTCCTGCCAGACCTGCTCAATGCTCTTAGTTTTGAAAAATAGTCATCAAGTTTAAGGTCTATCGCAGAGATCTTTTCATTAAGATCAGTAACGCTTGCCTGGTACTGCACTATATCCTTTTCAACAAGTTCCAACTTCCTTTTCATTCTTACAAATTTCATTGATTTTGAGAGCTCATCATTGACCTCGTTTACCTTTCTTGCAATATCCTTCTCCTCCTTTAGGGAAAGAGGGGAAGTAGAGATTTTAAATTCCAGCCTGTTCTTGAGTCTTTTCAGGTATGAAATTTTCTTGAAGTCAGTTGTATCCTGTGTTTCGCTCAGCATTTTTGTTATGCCTGCCTTTTCGCTCTCTTTATAATAAAGCCTGTACTTGTTTTCCTTTATCTGCTTTATAAGATCATTTCTCTGCTGCCTGAGGCCGTTTATTACTTCCCTCAGCTTTTCCAACTCCTCCTCTTTTGGAGTCTTGGGTGCCTGCTGCTTTGCCGTATTATCCTGTGCAGCCGCTGTTCCCTCTTTTTTTTGATTGCTTCCTGCATTCAGGTCGTCAGCATTATCTTTCTGCGCATTTTTATTTTCCTGCGGCGCAGTATTCTTGAGCTCTCCTGCTCTATCTATATTATCTTCAGCTTTCTTGTTATCTTCAGTTATTTAATCGCCCTTGCCTTTGGCTTGTTATTAATCTTTCAATTGGAGAAAAATTTTGCGCATCAACCATTGCTCTGTATTCACTCATGTTTTGCTTTGTTTTTATTTATCTGATTTATGGCCTAAACATTTTTGCATGTGCTGCCTTAAATAAGGTATTTAAATTATAAAACAGGAACATTTAAATTATAAAATATAAACTAAAATAAAAATATAAAGCATAAACAAGACTTGTAAGGCTTTATTGCATGGAGTCTGATCAAAACCATTGAAATAATAGTTTTATTTATTTACTTATTCCTTTTTAATACTTACTATTTAATCATTACCCTGTTCGACGCATAGAAATTAACTAATGGACAGAATTGGGCAAATAGTTAAAAGCAAAAAAGTATTAAGTACTTATTATTTATTTAATTTATTTAATTATTATTTATTTTATTTAAGTATTATTTATTTAGTATACTTAATATCCAATATTATCTAATATCAATTATTTAATTTATTATTACTCGCAATAACCTTTTTATATACGCTGATTAATTTATCTGTCATTTTCTCAACAGAATAATTGCGCGCTGTTTCTACAGTATATTTATAGCGCTTCGTGTTATTTAATACTTTTCTTATTTTTCTAGCACAGCTTTTGTAGTCATTTGGCAGGAATAGTTCACCGTTTTTCCCTTTTTTTATTATATCTTTAAGCGCAAGCCTGCTTGCGCCAACGACTGGCTTCCCGCATGCCATAGCTTCAAGGGATACAAGGCCCTGGGTTTCAAATGTAGACGGAATGCAAAATAAATCGCATGCTGCATAGTATCTGCCAAGATTTTTATGCGTAACAAACCCGATAAACTTGAACCTCTCTTGCAGCCCGCTCTTTTTAACCATTTCCTTATAATATTCGCCTGCGGGTCCATCACCGACAATTACAAACTTTATGTTTGTGTCGAGAATCTTTGCTGCTTTTATCAGCACTTCAAGCTTTTTTTCCCTGCTAAGCCGACCTGCATAAAGCACGATTTTATCGTGCTTACCTTTGAACAGTGTTTGCCTAAGAGCTGCGCCATGCACATTTGCATTGAAATAATTTTGATTAAGACCATTAGGTACGATGTGGATATCACTCTTGATTCCATGCTTTTGCAGCAGCTTCCTGATAGAATCACTAGGCACAATTATATTGCTTGTACTGTTGTAGAAAAACCTTGTATATTTCCAGGAATACCTGAAAAACAGATTCTTTATATATTTGTTTTTCGGTGCATACTCCTTCAATATTGATTTGTCCATGAAAAGAGTATGGAAGCTAGAAACAACAGGAATCCTGCTAAGTTTTGCAGATGCTAAGCCTGAAAGACCCATTGTAAATGGGGTCTGCACATGTATTATGTCAGGATTAATCTTATAAAGCTTCAGCGAGCTGAAGAAGGGGAATAATGCAAGATTGTATTGAGGGTAATTCCTGAATTTTATTCCTTTTATTACGATCACATTCTTGTTTCTTGACTTGAGCTTTGTAACTGCGTCGCCGCTAGTGAATATATATACTTTATGACCTCTGCGCTTGAGCTCTGCGCTGAAATTCACTATTGATGTAACAACCCCATCGACTGCAGGTACATAAGAATCTGTGTAAAAAACTATTGTCAATGGCTTCAAATCAGCACCCTAACTAATCTGCAGATGAGAAGAGCGCAACTGGGAAGTATTTGAAAAAACAGATTGCAATTAAAGCTACAGGTTAATGTTAATGGCGTTTAAACAACTAAACAACTATTGCCTGCCCTCCTGCTGCCTTGATTTTGTCCTCTGCCTTCTTTGAAAACTTTGACGCTTTGATCGTCACAGGCCTTGAAAGATTTCCATTGCTGAGGATTTTAAAACCTGGAAACTCTAATTCCTGCTCGCCTCTATCCATTCTGCTTATTTGCGCCAATGTAACATAGTCAAGAGCCTTCCTATTTGGATTAACAAAGCCTTTTGGCCTGCCTATCAGCTCAGGCGCCTTTGCAGTATACCATGTAAAGCTGTGCTTTTTGCCGCCGTTTCCGACTCCGCCTCTGTCTCCTGCGCCTCTTCCGTTCTTTATATTACCTCTGCCCCATCTTCTTGCTCCAAGGTGCTTTCTTGACTTTTTATCTTTTCTAACTACCATTTTAATCATTCATAAAGTATTAATTTTATTAAAAACATTAAATATTTAGTATGGCTTTTAATTTATGCGGGTTGGATTACTGCATTGCTATTATATCATTCTGCTAATTAAATCGTTTATTTGCTCGCCCATATACCCAAGAGAGCCCCCTTGTTTGAAATTCAGTTTTGTGCTTTTGAATCCATGCTTTGGAGGATGCAATCTAAATACTGTTTTCAGAGCATTTACATCACTTCTATTTGCAATAAAATCATCAGCGCTTTGCTTTATTTCGTTCTTTGCAAGAAGAGCTTCAAGGTTTTCCTTGTTTATTTCTCCATATGCTACATAATTTTCGCATTGCTTTATCATTCCAAAATAGGAATCGGTTACATTCAGAAGCACGCAATTATTGACATAGTTCAAGTTAAGCCTTTTCATTGTTTCCTTTATGTTTGTCTTGACATTGACTCTGCCCCTTATCCTTATCACTGCTATAAGCTTGTTATTTAGGGTATTATTCATAATAAACACGATATTTTCAAGATAATTTAAAATAAATAGTTAATTCAGAAATTTAAGCATGGAATAAAATAATTAATAAAAATCAATAAACAATCAATATAAAATAAATATAAAATAAATTTAAATTTAAAATAAAACTGTAGTATAAAATAACATATAAAATCTTGCATAGCCAATCTAAAAGACTAGTGCCTTTACAAATTTTCTGCGATAAGCTCAGCAAAAAATAATATTATATTATTCATTAAGAAAATATTTAAATCTTTTATTTATAATCCATGTTTTAAATAAAAGCATAAGTTCATAGTATATACGCAATTGGTAAAGTCATTTATCTTTATTTTCGTCGATTTTTTTCTGCTTCTCTCTTTCCTCTGCTGCCTTTTCCCTATTTATTTCGCGCTGTTCCTCTGCCTCGCTTTCCTGCTTTCTTTGGGCCTTCTCTTTTTCAAGTATCTGTTGAAGATGCCTGCCGAGGATAGTGTCTTCAAACGCTGTTTTTTTCTTGGATTCTGAAATGGATGCATACTCATTTGCTATATCTTTAAGATGGGATTTGTTGCTCATTAAATGCGTTGTCTCAGCAGTTGCAAAATCAACTGCCTTGCGTAGGTATTTTTCGTTTACTGTGTCATTGGAGTCTGCAAGTGCATTGCGCACTGTCGACAATGACATTCCATTGCTGCTGATTTTAATTCCATCAAGCGAATGCGCCAGGCTAGGATCTGTTTTAATTGCCTCTTGTTTTAAATAATCATACGCCTCTTGTGTTACAGGCTTACTTCCTATCTTCTGCTTTAGAGATTCCATTACCATAGCATTTGCAAGATCAGAAGGTGCAGAAGGGCTGTAATTATTTATTTTTTGGCTTACTGCAGCCAATAAAGAGGGATCATCATTTTTAAGGTTGGATATAAGATTTGACTTAAAAAGCTCTGTATGCATCTCTTGGAAATGCTCATGTATGTTTTCATTGACTCTGTTTGCAAACTCAGAAGTGGCCTTGGCATTAGTTTCCTTCACAATCAATGCTGCCTCGCGCCTGGATTCCTTGTATGCGTCTGATATTTTTTGCTTGATTTCATCATTTAACGCTATATTGTTTTTTGAAAGTATCTCTGCTTCTTTTGCAGAATTCTTTTTGTTTATTGCGTCTATTAAACTTGATGCATCTTCGTTAGACAATGTTATATTATTATCTTTCATAGAATTTTTAAATAGAAGTGCGCTTGCTATATCTAAATAACCTTCATTTCTCTGCTTTGCAGCGCTAATAGTGTTTAGAGCAGATGCAGGCATAACTTTTGGCTCATTCTGTAAACCTGTATCTTTATTGAAACCGCTTGCAGATCTAAGTTCAGCTCTGATTGCTTCAAGATTAATCTTATGCGCTTGAGTTCTGAAATATTCAATGCTTTCTTTTGAAACGCCTCTTTCTGCAAGTTTCTCTTCAATGCGTGGCGTCTTAAGATACTGTTCAGGGCTTATGTTATTATTAGGAATATTTTGTGCCATTGTATGGTGTTGACCAGTAATAAATCCCCATACTCTCTGCGGCACTGTCTGGTTTCCGACTCTGAAATAAGACCCAAGCGCAACATCGTGCACTGTGCGCTCTGAGTTCTTGATATATGCTTGAATAGATTTATATGCTTCTGGATTTGACTTCTTAAATTCTTTAAGACGTTGCAAGTTAATTTTATAGTCAATATCATTTTGCTTGCTTTCGATTTTTTCTATTTTTTCCTGCAGCAGGTCTGATTTGGACTTTTTTGAAAGCAAGCCGATGAGAGGCATGCTTACATTAACAGTGCGCTTCTGGCCTTTCACAGATTCATAGCCAAAGCCTGATAGATGAAATACTGTTTTCTTGGATTTTGCTTGCTCTTTCTTTTCAGCTTTCTTTTCAGACATCTTAGTTTCGATTTTTTTGCGCTGCTCCTCTAATCTCTTCTTTTCAGCATTCAATGCATCTATTTTATTTGAAGCTTGCTTTTCAAATTGCTTTCTTTTGTCTTCCTCTAGTTTTTTAGTTTTCTCAGCCAGCCCAAAAGTTGCGCCTCCGATTGACATAAGCACAAAGCCAGATGCAGAAAGACCTGCTGGTGCTGCTGCAACAGCCGTGCTTCCTGTCTTTCCTTTAGATGCCTGCTTCTCTAATATAGATGGAGTTTTTGCAGCTTCACCAGTATTCGAAAATCTCTGTGTCATCTCATACATTCTAGCTGCAAGTTTCTGTTTTTTTGCTTTTTGCTCGCTGAAGTATTTGGGTATGCCTTTTGTAGCCGCTTTTCTTGTATTTGTCAATGCTTTTGCACTTGCACTTGTCTTTATATTTCCTAGAGACTTGAAACCCTTGCCTGCTGCGCCTCCTTGTGAAAAGCCAAGCAAGGAGCTAAGCCCAAAAAAAGAGAAAAAGTCCATGCCCCTTGAGAGACCTGCGGCAGCTCCTATTAATATTATTATCACTATTATAGGCACCAGTGTTAGTATTGCGCTGAAGCTTAAAATAATCATTTTCTCATTCTTTTTGCTTTATTTTTTGCTTTGAAATCTTTTGCAGCATCGCTGCAAAATTTTGGCAACTTTTTTGCCAAACTTTTACTAAAACTTTCTTATTATATATTTGATTATATATTGTATTTTTCATTTTTAATCCTTGCCTTTATTTGCTGCTTGCCCTTTGTGCCTTCGTGCGCTTGCATGTGCATTATGGCCGCGTTTTTTATTTACCAACACTGCAATAGCAAATGCTGCTACAACCAGCAGAGCCACGCCAGCAATTTCATCAGCTGCATTTATGTTCCCGAAGCTCAAAAGATAGCTTCCAATTGGGAATGATATTGCAGTTGAATTAGGTGCATTAACATAAGAATATTCGAGCGTGTCTCTCGTGTATTTGTCATTCACATTATTGAAGAACTGGTTAGGTCCTGTTGAATAAGAGAGATTGGTCTGCACTATTATCTGGGGCTCTGGCGCAGGGTCTCCATAATACACTGCTATTACTTTGGCTGTGCCTGTGCCGCATGTGTTGAATGAATATGAGAACTGCCCGTTTGTTACAGGAACTACTGCCATAAGACCCATTTCAGTCGTAAGCGTGCCTGTGCCGTTCACAAAATCAGGGCTGCAGTATGCCTTGAACCCGTTAAGCGTGCCAGTTGTTGGAAGGCCATAATAGCCATATATATTGCAGTTGTACTGAGGCATCTGGAGCATTGAATTTATAGGAGGCTTGCAATTTGCAGGTGCATGGAATGTCACTGTGCTTGCAATGTTAGGACCTGAGTCCTGTGCTTGGTATCCTGTTGCTATCTGTTGTGCCTGGCATATATATTTCGAGAACTCGTTGCTCTGCGAGCTGCTGCAGTCTGGCTGGGTTATGCTGGCAAGAGGGTTTGCAATACTGCAGTTGTACATAGGAAGCCCGAAAGCACATGTCTGGGCAGCAGTGTAATAGCCATTGCCTAGCCCTGGTCCCTGGCCCTGGTCTATATCATAATAATTTAGATTTGCATCGTAATATAGATACATGTTTCCTGATGAGAGAACATTAAGAAGCGAGCCGCCAATTCCTACAACATTGCCTGATATAGATACAGCGGTCTGGTTTCCATTGTTCGGATCCACCTGCTCACTAGACTGCATGTTTATTGCAATTATATTTGCAAAGTCAACATCAAGAGGCATTGATATAATGTTGTTGAATCTGTCAACATATGTGTATATAAACCTGTTATAGCCCATAAGGTTTTGCCCTGCACTGTTTTGCGAATTTTGCATATTAAGATAAATCCTGTTTTTATAGGTATCTAGCCTGTACAACTCTGTTATATTTAGATATGTTTGGGTTGTTGATGGGATGTAGCTGAATGTAGGTGCTGGATAGAATGGAAACGGCACAGGCTGGTAATACCCTGTTGGTATGCCGACTCCTGATGTCAACCCTGTAAGAACAGGCTTTACAGGAACTGCATCTTCTACTGAATACGAATTGTATGTCGTGCCGCTGAGCCCTATCTGCGCAAAGCTGATCATCTCATAAGTATAATTTCTTGCAGACTCTACAACAAGAGGCACTGGATTGTAGTACTGTCCGATTATAGAGGAATTTATATACATCTCTCCAAAAAGCCTGTTTGTGAACTGGTTGTAGTCAAGTACAGGAGGTATTATCAGGTTTTTGTCAGAGAGATTTGGTTCATAATAATAATTGTTATTTATGTACTGAAGGAATGTCTGTCCTCCTTCTATCCTATTTATTAGGTTGTTGCTTTTGGGTGCAAGCACTGCTTTTGCAGTATATGCATTGCACAGAGTCACTGAATTGGAATCAGATGTGCCAAAAGTCAGTTTCTGCGTGCAGAGATATGCAGAGGTTGAATTAAGGTTAGGATTTGAATCAACAATGCTCTTTATGTATGTGACAGGGCTTGGGACAGGCTGGGAAGGTGCAGCAATCTGGTTGAAATTGAATGACGTTCCGCCGAGGCCTAGCAAGAAATTAGATTTTGTAGGACTTGATCCAAGATTCTGCCATGTAAGAGGGTTGTTTTGATTTGTTCCGCCGAGGCCTACCAGATTAGGGACAGCAGGGAAAGGAGCTGGCAAAGGAGGGCAGACAGGAGGGATTGTACCAGGAACCTGGGTTTGGACTAGGAACCCTGGAATCAGCGCCGGGCTCCACTTCTGAGTAACTGAGTAAACAACATTGAACGGAATAAGATAATAGCCATAGATTGAGGAATTAAGCGTAGTAGGCACTTGAGTTTTTGGCAAAGGTCCTGGATTTGTCGGCGAGGAGGATGCAGCAGATGCAGGGTTTGAAGATGATGACGAAGAGGATGAAGTGCATGTCTGAGTTGCTGAAAGAGTGTTCTTGTTTACCGAGACGCAGTTCGAGCCAAGTGGTATAAGTGATGACAAGAGGTTTGCAAAGTTAAGGTATGTCAAGGAGCTGCCGAGATTCTCAGAATAATTGAGAGGGCTTGGAGTAACAATTAGAGGAGGATACATTGAACTAAGGCCTGCGCCCTGGATAAGCTCGCAGCTCTGCATAGAGCTTGAGAGTGAAGCGCCAGAAGGAGTTACCATTGGCTCGTTTATATAGCATGTGTATCTTGCGTTTCCAAAATAAGAAGGTATTGAATAGTTGTAAAGTTGCATCTTAAATGCAAGAAGTTCTGTATAAGGGCTCTGGCCGCCTTGGCTTAGGGATGAGTGTGCAATCAGGAATCCTGTGCCGTTGTAATTCGAGCTGAATCCAAAAGATGAAAGCCCTATATCTGACCCAAACTCAGTTCCTGTTGTTGCGCTTACAGTAGAGGTTCCTTTTGGAGATATTGGTATTAGCACTGGGCACATCGGTACATTGCTCTGGCAGTGCGTTGAAAGTCCTACTGCACAGTTTCCTGGATTTTCAACCGTGTCTCCAGGGCAAGAGGAGGATGAACCTGAGCTTGATGATGAAGAAGATGAAGTAGTTGTAGTGGATGACGACGATGCAAGCTCACACCCATATCCCATTGCAGTTGCTTGCCATTCGCAGCCATTAGTGTTAGCACACTGGCTCTTACTTTTTCCTTGGCAAGAATTGCTAACTCCGCTTGAAGGAGTATTTGGGCTTGCAACTCCTTCTGCTTTTATAAGAGGACCTAATGGAAGATAATTTGTATGGAATGGGCTTTCAGCAGGATACAATGCAAGCTCCCCTGCTGGCACAGTGCACCCATTGATGCAATAAGAGAGGTAGTCGCTTGCAGAGGTTCCTGAGCCTATTGAAATGTTTACTGATAGAGGCCATCCATATGGAGGGTAGATGCGCGTTGAATTTACAATCTGGGCTATATTCACACTTGGCGACAAATAATCATAAATAGGAAATGGATTAATAGGCACTTGTTGGTTGCCTGAGAATGCTTGCAGCATTAGCATTGCAGAGGGTTGGTTGTTTCCAACTTGGAATCCCCAGTAGTCTAGCACATAAAGATTGCCCTGCGAGTCTACAAGTGAAAGAGGAATGTGCATAGAATATTTTATTGTATCTGATGGGGAATATGCTTTGCGCAGAACTGATGAGTTGTAAGGACCGCCCATTGAAAGATATTGTGCAATGTTGAATGTCTTAGTTGGAGTAGAATATGAAAGCATTATGTTGCCTGCAAATGAGAAATCATTTGATGAAGGAATTTTCTTTGTTGCTGCATATGTGCATGTTGCAGTCGATGCATGTGTAGAAGTTTCCTGCACTGTTTCGCCAGTGCCAGAGCATGTCCATCCTGAGGTAGGCATGCTTTCGCAGACCTGGGTAGCAGTATTATATGATGTGCCGCTTGGGCAGTTAGGTGTTGCTGATTTTACTGTAATAGGCACGCATGCCATGCCACCGCCTGTGCATTTTGTGCCGACAAAAGGAATATAAATACATATATTAGGGCCTGATCCTGGTACCCATGCACAATCAGCACTCTGGCAGCTTGCCTGAGAATGCTGCAAACTGCATGTCTCTGCTGAAGTAGCAGAAGTACCAATAGGGCTTACCATGCACACCTGATATTTTGTATTGAAAGTGCCTGCGCCTGACGCACATGATGGAGGGTTTGCACTTGTTGAACAGGTTGTAGAGCTTGAACTTGATAATGAACCTCCTTGTGGGCATGTGTATTGAGGCTTAGGGTTCGTTGCTGAAGGCCCGTTATTCTGATATACAAGGACATTATTAGGGATAAGAGGGGATGCGATATACACATACTGCCCTCCAGGTGAAACTGCAAACTCGTCTGTTGGAGATGTGGGATTAGTTATTGTTGAAACTTCGCAGTTTTGCTGTCCTGGCAAAGGATTCTTTAAAAGTTCAAAAATTTTAAGCACTGTCTGGCCTCCTGAAGTAGTATAGCCAAGCATAAACAAGTCTCCTTGGTAATCGCTAGTAATTGAAGTCGGAATAAACGCAGTTACCATTGAGCTGCCTGATGAGCAAATGTTTGATGATGATGAAGGATTTGAAGATGATGAAGATGAAGACGCAAAATCAAGCGGGATTGAAGCGCCTGCATCACTGCTTACAGCATGATTAGACGAAGAAATTGCAGCCAATGATGACGAAACAGGAGTCGGCACAAATACTGACGGAATTCCACTGCTGACAAAGCTGCTTATGCTACTCCATGCATTTCCAAGAGCATTTTGTATTGTATTTAAAGCCTGCCCAGCATTTTCAATTGCATTTGTATAAAACCCGCCAATATTTCCTGATGCAGCTGATACATGCTCTGAAAACCATCCAAAGTCAATTTGCCCGCTTGCGACTGGTACTATTGTTGTTACATAGATAGTATTTGACTGCTCTGTAACAGAATTCTTCCAGTAGTTCTCCCATGTGTTCTGCCATGCTGCATAGGATGGAGATGGAAGCCCGACAGGGCCTGAAACTGTTCCTGGCTGGTATATTGAGAGATTGTAATATCCTTTTGGTATTGGCTGCAGTATTATAAGGTTTTCATTAATATTAACAGCATTCTTTATATCAAAAATACACCATAGCCCTCCTGAGCATGTGGTTGATGAAGTCTCGCTTATTATATATATATCACCTTCAGGAGTCACTGTTGCATAGATAGGATTCGGGATCTGTATAGGGCCTGTAAAAGGAGTATAACTTGCAGACTGGCTTGTATGCTGTGGAGTTACAGACACTGATTTGCTTGATGTTGATTTACTTGTTGTCTGTGCATAAGTTATGCTATTAGTGCTAGAAGAAGGCGCAAAATCATAAGAATTGTTCGCGCCTGCAACTGGCGTTATTGTTAGTGAGGATGCATTGAATATTGAAACAAAGGATTCTTTTACTTTTGTTGGCGCTGGGCATGATTTTGGATTCTCACTGCAGAACTGCGTTACAGACTGGGCATTGCAATTGTGCGCTCCGCCACTGAAGCAGTTTGCAAGAGATTGAGATGAAGGTGACTGAGAATTTCCTATAGTAGTCAGGAAAGATGATTTTCCATTGGCAATGAAATATTGACTGTTTTTGTTACTTGCATATTCTGCATTCATTATATCTGAAACTTCAGCAGAATTGAATGAAAGTATATTTGATGGGAATTCTTCGAGCTGGTATCCGCTTGAGGTCTTTACATTGACAAACATGCTTGAATTTAGCTCAAGCTTCAGAGGATCAAGATAATTTCCTGGATTTAGGAAGTTGTGCGCGCTGTACAGGTCATATGAACCATTGAGATAAAGAAGCGAGTTTCCTGTTATATCACTTTGTATAACTGGTATGCTTATATTATATAAGAGATACGGAAGTATAGGCACCTTGCCCCATGTTGTAAGCGAGCTTGCGCCCTGCTTTGTAGTTGACGGGGCTGTTGGAATTATTATGTTTGAATTGGCTATAGAATTTATTGAACTTGTCTCAGAATATGAATAAGAATACTTGCAGGTATACTGCTCTGTGCAAAGAGAAATAGGAGGAGATACGGGCGTAGGCGGTATCCATACAGGGCAAAGCAAAGGACCATATGGCTGACCAAATGCCAAGCCAACCCATGGTGACATTAACCTATATGTAAAATAAAAGTAAAGCCCATGGCTGCTAGTCTGAGTAAGCTCGCTCGTCGGTGCGTTTGCAAAATCTGCATATCTTGCATTCCAGGTCCATATTCCTTGCTGCGCACCAGAAGGAACGCCTGAATATATATTTGACTGCGAATCATATGCATTAGAAATGTTGTATAGATCATTTGAAGGAGCTGCGAACCCATTATCCCTAGCAGATCCTGAGTATGCCAGATTAGTTTCTGAGCCTGTGCCAGGGCTTAAAACAAATATGTTGTTGATTTCTGCATATGCTGTCCTT
>JAJYVI010000019.1 GCA_021792115.1 Microcaldota archaeon
AGAAATACCAGAAGGCGAAAAAGGAACTTGAAGCTATGAATATACTTTCTGAGCAGACAATAATAAAGATACTCGATGTTTCTCCAAAGACTGAAATCCTTTTAAAGCAGATCCTTGCTTATACTGGCAGAACTTTCGAAGAAAAGGAAATAGAAAGTATCTTAAATATTATAAAATAAGGTAGGTATTGTAATGATTAAAGTGAGTATATGCAGCCCCAACATCAAGAAAGGAGAGAAGATTTTGCATACATTCTTGACTCGATGCCTACTGGAAAGTCTTTTTCTAATAAATCTGAGCCAATTGTACAGTTATTAGGTGAGGAGAGATTCACTTTGCTTGAGGCAGTGCCAAAACCCGAGGTCTCTCTAAGTTTGGGCGAAAAAGTATACATTGGAAAAGAGGAAAGAGATAAAATATCAATGATAAAAAGTAAGATAGTATATGATGAGCTGACGCAGACTGCAAAAAATGAGCTTCCATTGCTTATAGACAAGATAATAAAGGACAATGAGCAAAAATTCGTTGAAATGTTCAATACTGCAGGACCAATAAACATAAGGCAGCACATGCTTGAGTTAATACCCGGCATAGGGAAAAAGCACCTTACTGAGATACTTAAGCAGAGGAGCATTAAAAAATTTGAAAATTTTGATGATCTTGAGCAGAGAATAGGGCTCAAGAGAGTGACAGAATTAATACGCAACAGGATAATCATGGAGATGCGCGGTGGCGAAAGATTCACGCTTTTTATACGACCGCCAAAAAAAATCTAATATGAATGCACTCTTTAAAAGAAAGTTATATGCTATTAAAATAATATTTAAAAATTTGTGGTAAAAATGGCAAGAAAATCAAAAGGTACATTATCAAGGAGAACAAGGAACCTCTCAAGGCATTTCAAGGGCCAGATGCGCAGTGTTGATACTGCAATAATTAAGTACAATATTGGGGACATGGTTGCAATAGTGCCTGGAGCAAATGCAAAGAATATACCTCACCCAAGGTATAAAGGTAAAATAGGCGAGATTGTAGAGAAAAGAGGATCCTCATATTTAATAAAATTAAAGATAATGAATGCAACAAAAACGCTTGTAGTTCCTCCTATACATCTTAAGTATATTGGTAAGAAGGAGTAAAGTAGTAGTACGTACTGCACATGCTTATTAATATATTAAATTGCAGAACAGTACTGCAACTGAATGTGTAATGTAAATAAGATCTGCTCAATTTTTATTTTTTTTAGTTGCATCTCCTGCAACAATATCTTCACTTCTTATAATATTGCCAGAAAGTACTTTGTTTAAATTCTCTAGACAGTACCAAGTTAATTTATGTGCTTCTGCAATGCTCTAGGTTTTATTTACTGCTCTGGATTTTTTTCTAATTCTATAATAATAATACGCTGTAGCAGCAATCAGTATTATAATCACAACTGCAATCCATCCTGCAGCGTTTCCTTTTTTTGTTATTTTATGCGATTTTGTAGTTATATTTGATACATTGCTTACATTTGTAGTAGCAGGAGCAGTGATATTAGAAACATTTGTTATATTGTTTATAGTAACGTTTGAAATATTTGTTATGTTTATAGGCTGCGTTATAGTTGTATTTATAGCATTTGCAATGATTACATTAGATGTAGAATTAAGGCTGTGCGTAAGGTTCAATAATGATGATGGCGCATTTATAAATATCCCTATAGTCCCTTGCATCAATGGCAATGTTAAATAGTCTGATCCTGTATAATTAAAAGAGATAGGGTACCATGCATTATTATTTAATATATCTACCTGTACGTCTCTTGATAGCATATATGTTGATTCAAAGTAAATTGATAAATTCTGTGTCGTGCTTGCATTGAATGAATATATAAATGAATTTGTATAGTTAAATCCACCTAGATTTGGTCCTGTTGCATTTGAAACAGAAATATGCACCTGTTCGTTTGTTTGCGAACTACTGTTTATCGAGATAAGCTGTGAAATTATATCTCCCTTGCCTGTTTTATTAATAATTGTGACATTAGGCCTTATTGTTACGGTCTTATTAAAGAAAGGCTGTAGATATTGAGAGACATTTTGTGGAGTAGCATAAACTCTAAAATATCTAAATGCAAGTGCAGACATAGAAATGGACGTAACATTCTCAATAGAATATGCCTGTGTTATAGAGTTGTATTCATAAGATATATTCTCTGTTAAGCATGATGATTGTATATCATAAAAACCTTTATTCTCCGGTCTATATGAAAAGTTATATGTATATGCAGGAACTGTTGCATTGTAAGATGGGGATGAGAATACCGTCTGGGAGCTTGTAAGATTTGAAAATGATTGGTTTATGTTATTAATGTTTGTGGATGAATTTATTACTGGGATTTGGCTAAAAACCATTTTTGTATTGCACTCAGTATTTACTGAATTTGCATTGCTTGGCGTAGGCGCTGTTGAAATCGCAGATTTTGGCAGCGTAATATTTATGCTTATATTTAAATTGCTAAAAATATACGTCGTATTATTTGCATGCAAAGGAGGAGATATTACAATAGCTTTTGATAGATTTGCAATGCTTAAGTTTGAAGACCCAGTAGATGCAAATCCTAAGTTAGCCAGATAAAATATTGAAAATACAACTAAAGTTAAAACTAAAAATATCCTCATTTTATAACCTTATCCTTATAATACAAATACTGCTAAAGCTCCACTTCCACTCTTCTATTTTCTCCTCCTGTTGTAAATATCTTTGATGGGCTTATCTTGAAAAATCTGAATTCAGAGGGATACTTGTAATTTATAGCATTCCAATTATATGAAATCTTTGCTATAGTGAATGCAGGTGAAAGTTTCTGTGCATATAGCGCCATTGCCTTATATATACCATTTCCTTCAACTGGCTTTGCAATGCCAATTGCCTGGACTTCCTCCATACTTCCTATTGGTTGATTTGAATTATATATCGAAAATGCGACATTGTAGTTTGCAATGATATTCTTTGCATGTAAAGAATCTATTGCAGATACAAAGTAAAAGTCATATTTTTTGTCAAATACATACAGGACAGTTGCAACCCATGGTCGTCCATCTTTATCTGATGTAGAAAGTGACATATAAAGATTATGCTCAATTATGTGCTTTGCCTTGTCTTTATAAGACCTAAAATATTCCATATATATTTATGCTAAATTAAATTTAAATATCTGTTGAATAATATCCTTTTATTATGCCTGATAAGTAGGGGATTGGATTTAATCCTAAGTGCATATCATTTATTTGCTTTTATTTAAACTCCTCCCTGCTTGGTTATTAATTTATGCTGCTTTTTGCTTTATTGGCAAACTGAACCAAAATGTTGTGCCTTTATCTTTTTCTGATTCAAATCCTATCTTGCCTTTATGAAGATTTATGATATCCTTTGTTATTGCAAGCCCAAGCCCCGTGCCTGCGCCATGCTGCTGTACAAGCTCATCCTTCTTTGTTGCTTGGTAAAACTTTTTGAATAGCTTATGTTTATCATCATCGTCAATACCTATACCAGTGTCCTTTATTTCACATTGTATATTTCTCTTGTTTTTTTTGAATATATGCACGCTAATTTCCCCTTTTTCAGTAAACTTAATTGCATTGCCTATAAGATTTACAAGCACCTGCATAAGTCTGTTTGGGTCTGCATATATCTTTGGCACGTCATAATCTGTCTTCCACTGGAACTTCAGCCCCTTGTTTGTTATTGCATCTTCAAGGGATTTTATTGTTGATGTATTGTATAAGGAATTAAAGTCTATTTCTTTCATGTCAAGCTTTATCTTGTTGGCATCAAGCTTTGATGCATCAAGTACCTGCTGTATGATGAGCATAAGGCGATCTGTTTCGTCTAAAATAGTTTTCATATACTCCTTCTGCTCACTATTTAATTCGCCAAACTCATTAGTATATAGAAGCTTTGAAAATCCCTTTATATTTGTTAATGGTGTCTTAAGTTCGTGAGAGATATTATATATAAATTGAGATTTTAGCTCACTTGCCGCGATCAGTTTTCTTATCTGGTTTTTCTGCCTTTTCAGTTCATCTTCTTGCCCTTCAATCATATGCTTTGTTTCAAGCTCCTTTATTAGTATTATATAACTTATGCTGTTGTCTATCGATTTAAGCATCCTTAAGAAGTGGATTGCAGATATTTTTTCGCCGCCTTTTTTTATTAAAGTTATATAAGAATTGTCAATTTTACCATTGTTTCTTGCATATTTGAAATCCCTATCAAGAATATCCGTATTTACATAAAGCTGCTTTATGTCAGCGCCAATTATTTCGTTAGGCTTGTACCCAAGTACAGATTCGATGCAGATATTCGAGCTTTTTATGAACCCTAATTCGTCAGTTATTAGTACCATGTCACTTGTATTTTTCATAAATTCATCAAAATCCTGCTTTATATCGCTTATATATTTTTCTGCTGTTGCATCACTCAGCATAGCTATGAATCCACGTAAATATTTTTTAAGCGAAAAGCGTATAAACATAGGCTTTTCATTGATTAATAAGCTCAGATCTCCCACTGCTTCAAATGAATTTTTTTCATCCAACACTGACAGCTTCTGCAAAAAGTCATTTTTCTGTGAGGAAGATATAAAGTCTGTAAAATTCTTCCCGATTATCAACTTGCCTGAAACCTCATCAAAATTACTTGTCACTTCCTGTATATTTAAATTGTTATCAAGCAGCATTACAAATGTATTTTTGCTTGCTTCAATGCTTTCAAGCATATTTTCTAATATTTCTGAATTTGTTATATTTGTCAATGTAATATATGCTGTATTCTCATTTAGCGTGCTTGAGTTTACCTTATAAATATTGTTATTTAATATAATTTTCGAATTTTTAAATGCCTTTGCTGAATCAAATCCAATGCCTAAAACCGAATTTAGGTCATTTCCAAGCCTGTCTATGCCCAACTCATTTATTGCACTCTTGTTGGATTTAATTATTTTATTATTTGAATCTACTATAAGCTGTGGTATTTCAAGATTAAATGAAACATTGAAATATGTACCAAGCTTATCCATCAGCCGTATATTCTGTCTTTGCAGTAAATTCATTGATAGCAGGAATGCGCCAAGATTTATAGCATTTATTGCTTCTTGTGTAAACTTATTTTTTTGAGTTGATAGGAGCTCTAAAATAAGTACAGGTTTAGTATATATAAAAATAGGTATAACTGCATAACTTCTGTAGCCCTTATTTTTATATTCTATTGATTTTGTGAATGTAGAATATTCGCTTAACTCATTGTCGATGAAAATTTTTTTTGAATTTAAAATATAGCTATATTCCTGCCCACTGTCTATTTTTTTATATATATTCAGAAAATTTATCTTTTCTATGGAAAAACTCTGCATTATCATATCTGAAAATTCTTTTTCTAATGCGTCATCATTTGTAATAGGATTATTTACAAGTCCTATCACGTTCTTAATAAAATTTTGTGAAGAATCTTCCATTGTCTCCCAGCTTTTCAGCAATATTTTTTATTCTATTACTTTATTATCTTATTAGGCATATTGTTTTGTTTTCAGCTGCTTTTAAAATATTAATTATTGATTTAATTGAGAAAATTTAAAATATGTCTCAAATATTGTTGCCTTTATACCTAATAGGTATTATACTCTTGTATTGATAAAATCTATTTGCTCTTGAGACCTAAAAATGTGCTGAAAAGTATTAAACGCAAATCTTTATATCTTTTTTTACTTAAAAATTACTTTATCGCAGCAATCATTGAAAAACAGCATTGCAGTATAATTGTGCAGCGCTTTGTTTTGCACTGAATTTATGCTTGCAGCGGCATAAGCCATATAACTATAATGCCGAATGCATTAAGGGCCTGTAACTCAGCCTGGCCAGAGTGGCTGGCTTTTAACCAGTAAGTCGGGGGTTCGAATCCCCCCAGGCCCGCCTAATATTTATTTAAGGTTTGAAACATGCAAAAGCCATTAATAAGCGTAATAATACCCGCGTTAAATGAGGAGAGATACATTGGGAAAGTGCTAGATAGCTTGCTACGCAACGGATCAAATGGCATGGAGATTATTGTTGTTGACAATGGCAGTAAAGATAGGACAAGGGAGATAGTCAGAAAATATAAAAATGTCAAGCTTATAGTTGAGATGAAAAAAGGAACGTCAAGAGCCAGAAACAAGGGTGCGAAGTTTGCAAAAGCAGACTTGCTTTTTTTCCTCGATGCAGATACGACTATTTCAAAAGGTCTGTTTAATATATATATAGATGCATTCAAGAATGACAAGCACCTTGCAGCCGCAACAGGGCCTATAGAGCCGCTAGAAAAGACTAGCAGGAAAGTAGAGTTTTCATATTTTATGGTTTCAAGGATCTTTGTCCCTTTATTGATTGCTGTTAGAAGACCATTAATAATAGGCCATAATTTCTGCGTAAGGAAGAAATTATTTGTCAAGCTAGGCGGGTTTAACGAGAATTATATTACATATGAAGATTGGGATCTCTCAACAAAGTTGCAGAGGCTAGGCAGACTGTGTTACATAAAAAACGCCCTTGTCTATACTAGTGTCAGAAGAACAGAAAAATGGGGCATAATCAGATATCTATTTTTTACATTGGGCAATATGCTGAGATATGGCATGTTCCGCAAGCCCAAGACAGACTACGAGCCTATAAGGTAAAGGATTGCAAATGCGCAGCAGGAGATATTCGCTATGCCTAATCTCTGCATATTTACCTGTTGCTGCAATGCAGCCAACCATATTCTAATAATGCTAGCATTTTTGGCAAGTTCAATCTGCTGCATATGTCCTAATTATACTTTGTAAAGAAATATGGTTGTAAATGGCTATATCTTATGCATCTTAATTAAATAACTAAAAGCATGCCTCCGTCCACAACTATTTGTGTTCCTGTCATGTAAGAGGACATATCAGATGCAAGGAACAGTGCAACTCTACCTATATCGTCAGGATTGCCAAGCCTATGCATAGGTAATTTAGGAATAATATTATTAATCATTTGGCTAGCCTCTTTCTTTGGCATCGTGCCTTGTAATCTTGTAAGTCCTGGTGTAAGTATACCTCCAGGAGCTATAGCGTTTACCCATATATTATATGCTGCAAGCTCAAGTGCAATATTTTTTGTGAATCCCCATACTCCATGCTTTGACGCATCATAGTGTGCAAGACCAACTGATGAAGGATGCAATGCATCCACAGAGGTTATATTTATTATTTTTCCTCCTCTCCCTTTTTTTATCATTTCCGCTGCAGTATATTTTGTACATAGAAAAACACTGTTAAGGTTTATTGAAATGACCTCTTGAAAATCTTTGAATGACATCTGCTCAAGTGGCATTACTGGGTATATCCCTGCATTATTTACAAGTATATCAATTCTCTTGTATTCTTTCATTACTGTGTATACCATATTTTTTACATCATCTTCTATCGATACATCTGTTTTCACTGCAAATGCTTTAAAACCAAGCTTCGTTAGCTTATTTGCAGCTTCTATTCCTTCTTTTTTATTTCTATTTGCAATGATTACATTGGCGCCTGCCTCTCCAAGTCTATACGCTATACCATATCCTATCCCCTTTGCGCCGCCAGTAACAATGGCTGTTTTTCCTGATAAATTAAGAAGTGAATTTATTTTTTCCATTTTATCCCGTTTTCTATTTTATCTCAATTTTTAAAAAACAATTCAAATAATATTATTTATACAAGGTACTGTTTAAATATAATATTTAAAATTAAATTTAAGGCTAATTTTGTTTTCATCAAACTCTTTTTGTTTAAATAAATATTATACTTTATAACGAATACTAAAAATTATACTATTTTGCTATCGACAGAGGTGGCGATAAGTATATATAAAAGCAGATCTATATATTTAGTCAAACAAATAATTAAATTAAAAATAATAAGTACAATATGGCAGTTAGATTATTTTAGTTAAATAAAATAAAAACAATTGAAATTGATTAGATGAGCGAACAGGATCTTAGAAAAATTACCCAAGAAAAAATATCACAAGGAGGCATTCTTGCAAAGATGTATTTTGATGTGCAAGATAAAGATCGTGAAAGGCTGCAGCCGATTCTCACAGATTTAATACATGAGCATCTTATGAAAGAAAGAGGCGTTGTATATTGCTATGGAGTAATTGAAGAGCCTTTGAAAATGGATGAGTTTTATGTAACTAGTGCAACAGTTACTCTTCTCCTTGAGAATATAGCTTCTCTTGTGCATGTTGCGTTCAACTATACACCTATAGGCATTGAAATAGAAAAGCCCGAGAAGGAGTTGATAATGAAAGTAAGCGAGTTACAGGCTCTTGCGCTCGATGTTTCTACAATATCAACAACATATTCTAAGTATATCTTGGAAAAAGTCCTCAAGCCTGAAGATGCAGCTGAGATAGTAAAAAGGCTTGAGAATAGAGTAAAGATTGGAAAAGATCTTATGCATAAAGGATCCCAATCTGCAGAAGGCAGTAAGCAATAAAACTTTACTTAAAAATTTTGTATCAGAACTTGAAATAATATATTGTGCCGCGTGCTGAATCCTCTATTTCAATTCCAAGTTCATTTATTTGTTTCCTAAGTTCATCTGCCTTTATGAACTCCCTATTTTTTCTTGCGCTTTCTCTTTCCTGTATTAGTTTCTTTACGGTATCATCTATCCCTTTTTTATATTTGTCACTTTCAAGAATAGCAAGGTTATTTGTAAGTTGCAATATTTCATTGATTGCCTTTACTTTAAGCTCTTTGTCAATAATGCCATACTGCTTGCAGTAGTCTTTTATCTCGCCTATGAATATCATAAGGCTTGAAATAGCCAATGGCGTATTAAAGTCATTGTCCATCGCATTCGTAAATTCTGTTTTGAATTTTTCAATAATATTATTGATTGTAGTACTATTTTCTATAATTCCTTCATCCAAGTTATACAACATATTCAATACAGAATAGATATATCCAAGTTTTACCTTTGCCTCCTCTATCAAATTTGCTTCATAATTTACAGACTTTCTGTAATGCGTGCTACTAATCAAGAACCTAATATCTTCATAACTATATTTTTCAAGTACATCCCGTACTCTTATAAAGTTTTTTAGGCTTTTGCTCATTTTTTGGTTATTTATGAAAAGCACTCCGCTATGCATCCAGTATTTTACAAAAGGTTTAAGACCCGACGCGGCTTCTGCCTGTGCAATTTCATTGCTATGGTGCGGAAATATTAGCTCGCTTGCTCCTCCATGAAGATCATACTGTGGCCCAAATTCAGCATATGTCATTGCAGTATCCTCTATATGCCAGCCAGGCCTGCCTGAAAGCATTATCTTCTGACTGTTAAATATTATTTCAATATCCCATTTTGGCTCTCCTTCTTTTGCAGCTTTCCAGAGTGCAAAGTCATACGGGTTCTTTTTACCTTCTTTTGGTTCTATCCTATGGTTCTTTAGGTCATCTAGCCTCATTCCAGAAAGCGCAGTATAATCTGGAAATTTATCAACATCAAAGTAGACATCGCCATCAAGAAAATATGCAAAACCCCTATCCGCAAGAAGCTGTATCTGGTTTTTTATCGCAGGGATATAATCATGAGATCGTATAAATTTTGTTACGCTGTTTCTTATTCTGAGAGCTTCTATATCTTCCATGAATCGTGCTTCAAATTTCTCTGCAAGTTGTTTTGGTTCGATGCCCGATTCTTTCGCTCTTGCTATTATTTTATCATCAACATCTGTTATGTTTTGCAGATAGGTGACATCATATCCTGAAAATCTGAGCCATCTGACAATTACATCAAAATTGACATAAGTTTTTGCATGCCCAAGGTGCATGTCATCATATACTGTCTGGCCGCACACAAACATGTTGATATGCTTTCCATTCATAGGGACAAGTTCCTCAATTTCTCTTGTCCGTGTGTTGAACAATTTAATCATTGCAATTCCCCCTGCAGCCAAATAATTCAATTAATTTTAATGCTTTCTATGCTCTTTATACCGCCTTACTTAATAAGCGTGCTATTTGTTGTAATATTCTCAATAACACCAATATCCTCATGCGGCGCATTTGATAATCCAAAGCCTTCAACTCCTATATATGTCTGCTGCTTTAGGGTTTCAGCCACAACTCTAACCTGGACAACTCTTCCAAGAATCGGCTCAAGAGGCATTGTTACATTCCTAAATGTCGAACTGCTGTTTGTGTATATCGTATTATTATATGTGTTGTAATGTACTACCATATAGGACATATGATTATAGAGAATTTCAACATAAATTCCCTTATCCTGAGGACTTATTATCCTGAAGTTAAGAAAAGGTTTTACAACTTTGAAATAGCTTGATGTAATGTTTCCGTTCACATTAGAAAGACCGCAGTTGTATGTTGTTGCAAAAAATGTGCTGTTGTAGTTTGCCCATGGCGTTCCAAGGTAACACATCACATTTGCACTATTAGCGTGTGTTATATTCAGTGGTGCAGTGCCAAATCCCTTTCCACTGACATTCCATCCAGAATAGCCCTGGGAAAAGTTGCCATTATAAACATTTTGATAAACTGTGACGTTTGCAGGAATTGTGGATGTATTTACAGGCGTCGTTGTTGTATTTGTTGAGAGGTTTGTTGTTGTCACAGATGTCGTAGTAGTCTGCGAAGGCGTTGTCGTTGTTGAAGAAGATATTGTAGTAGTGCTTGCTGGGCTTGTTGTCGAAATTGTGTTCTTTGGTATTGTTGTTGCAGGTTTTTTAAATATGCCAGGATGTGTAAAAGAAACAGCTATTGCGACTATGACTATAATTATTATTGCAGTAACTGATATTGTTTTTATTTTTGATCCAGATTTCCCTGTGCTACTAGCTGGTGTCGGCTTCTGCTGCTCACCCTGTTGCGCTTGACCAGTGCCTGCAGCATAGCCAGATGGTTCCGGTTGCATTTGTTCAACTGGTGCGCTTTGGCTGTCCTGAATACTGCCTTGCTCGCCAGGGTTCATATTATCATCCATTTAAAAACCATTTATCCTTTAATTAAAATTATTAATAATAAATAATTTTGATAAGTTATATTAAAAATTATTGTGTAATAATATTCTATCCGCATGTATTAAAATATTAATCATTATTTACTATTATTATTAATTTTTTATCTTATTCTACTGAAACCGTACTATTTTCATAATTCAATACATAAACATACTTTCCATTAGGGCTTACAGAAATTCCGTTAAGATTTCCTAATATATGTACTTTCTTTTCTAATTTATTAGTAGAACTATTTATTATTGAGACTGTGTTGTTCCCAGAGTTTATTGTAAATACATATGCTCCATTAGAAGTTGCAGCAATAATACTCGGATCTGCTTCTACATTTATGGTCATGGCAACCTCATTGTCGTTTGTATTTATAACAGAAACTGTTCCTGACCCTGAATTTGCGACATATGCATAAATTGAATTAGGTACCATAATAATCTGCATAGGTCCTGCTCCAACATATATTGTTTTAACTATCTGATGGGTATGAAGATCAATAACAGAGACACTATTTGAAAGCTCATTTGTAATATATGCATACTTATTGTTAGGGGCAATTGCAATTGAATGCAACTGGCTTTGGATAGATAAATTAGAAGTATAACCAGTTGATGTATTAACAATTGAAAGCAGGTTTGGATAAGAGTCAATAATAAAGGCATAACTTCCATTCTCATTAATAGCGAATGTTGCTGAGTAATATGCCCCTGAAACTTTTCTTTCAACCTGGTTACTTGTAGTATTTATTATTAATATAGTTGGGGTTTTATTTATATAATTGTAATCATGGAGAGCGGCATATTTTCCATTTTGCATTATAACTATAGGTCCAGGTTTTAATCCTGTTACTAATGTATCTGAAACTTTGTTTATTGTTGTATTGATGACAGAAATTGTACTATAATTATAGTTAGGGACATAAATATTTTTTCCATTTGGTGTTATTGCAAGTGGCCCGGGATCCGCCCCTACATTGATTGTTGTTATCACTGAATTGCTTGAAACGTTAATAACAGAAACTGTTCCTGACCCTGAATTTGCAACATATGCATACTTTCCATCAGGAGAGAATACAACGCTTGTTGGATTTTTGCCTACGCTGATAGTTGTTAAATTTGATATACTATTGTTTGCAGGTTTATTTACAGAAGTTGTAGATACATGGCTCTGTCCGATAACTGGCTGTTGCGTATTTGTAAACTGCAATTTTGTTGAAAGTGCAAATGCTACTATTAACATAATACCTATAATAATTAAACCTAATGCAATCCATTTTAATCCAAATTTGTGTATTTCTTCATCACCAAATTTTTTACTTTCATCATTCTGCTGATTTTTTGTAGATAAATAGTCTGAATCATTAAATGCTTTTTTTCCTTCATCTAAATAATTTTCATTATTTTTTAAGATAGCCTCTTCATTGGCATTTCCATTAATATTAGTATCATTGCCTATATTATTATTTTCATCTATATCCTCTGTTGTTTCTCCATGGCTATCACCCTCTCCTGCACTATTTCCATTGTTGCCTATATACTCTTTATCGCTGTTAGCCATATTTCCATATTCCTCATTATTTTGGTCACCTTTATTTTCATTATCTTCCGGCTGAATATTGGTCATGCTTTCATTCGGTTCTATTTCATCTATTATTTTGTCTGTATCATCATTCTGATCTGGATTTTCATTCTCTTCTCCCAATTTCTTAATCTTATCCTCATTAATACTCCCCTCATTGGGCTCGGCATTTAAATTATTTTCTTTATATTTATCGTTGAGGCTATCTAAAGTTTTTGTTTCATTATCTTCATCTTGGCTATCATTTTCAGTATTCTCTAGTTTCTTTTCAGGATTGCCAGTATCATCTTTAAAATCTTCATCTGTTTCAGTAACCATTTCCTTTGTTTTGTTTCCTTCTTTGTCAATACTACTTTCTTTATCTTTTGTTTCAACTTTCGAGTCTATTCTATTTTCAGAACCTTCATCAAAAGTTACTTTATCTGACTCCTTACTATCTAGGTTTTCTTCATCCATATTTATTGCCATTTAGGATCTCTATAACTACAAAATCAATATTAGTCTTATTATATAGTAGCAAAATAAAAACAAGACAAAATAACACTTAAATATATAAATTTATATTTGTTAAATAATTAATTGTTTTTTTGCATTGTATCTGAATAGACGTGACTTTACAAATGCAATCCTTATAATAAATTTAGAAACTTTAAACTTTAATATTGAGTGATTTATTGGGAAGCATACCTAGAAAATGGAAGAAAAAAGGAAGAATGCGCTG
>JAJYVI010000076.1 GCA_021792115.1 Microcaldota archaeon
TTTTATTAATTGAACCTCGCACAAATCCTTGGAAAAATATACATAAAGAAATTCATTTTCTCGTGGAGATGAAAGCTTTACACCAAGATATTCTTTGTTGCCTATTTTTATTGTAGTTTTCTCCGCTGAATTGAATTCGTTTATATATTTTTTATATGTACCTACTTTTTTTCTTTTGAAAGTTAGATAGTTCATTTTCATTTTTAAAATTGCGTCTTTAATCCAAGGAGAATTTCCTCCACAATCAAATATGTATACAGTACCTTTTGTTGTTATTTTAGGTACTACTTTTAACATCTTTCTCATATGCTTCGCATCGTTCATGTTGCCTCTCTGTATTGTCAGCGCAGTTGGCACACCATTTATCCCTGTTTCTATGCCGAATGATATCTGTCTCAATTTTTCGTAATCAAAATTTAGATAACTTGAATTTAAATTTTTTGATCTTGCCTTGATTAATTCAATGGTTTGCTGGCTCGCAATAATATGTTTTGATGAGTTTAATGCAGAAATATGGTCAAAGTGCGCATGTGATATAAAATCAATTGTTGAACCATTATTTTTTTGATCTAAAGAAATTTTTAGATTATTAATACTCAGCATACTACCAGAAATAAATTAAATAATAATAAACTATTAAATAATATAAAATATAAAAATATGTTATATCAAATAAATAATGAAACTGTTGAAAATTTAATTGTACAGAAGAATTTTGATTTTATATTTCTAATTATAATAAATTAGACAATGGCAACCCAAATGACTTTTTTGTAAATGCATATGCATAAACATTAGCCATTTTGAACAAATATTTTTCAATGCAAAGTGAAGAAAAATATAATTTTTTAGAGATGCAATGATTTAGCATGTATTTTTTAAGTTTATTATTTATTATATTTTATTGGAAGTGTTTGAAAATTTAAGATTTTCAACAGCCTCTAAAATTATGTAAAACATGGGAAATGAAATTGCGAATATGTTTGTCAAGAGAGGATAAAATCAAAATTCAATGCTGGTATGTTCTTTAAAAAATTCCATATAGAAAACCTAGACTATTATAAGAAATGGCTAGTGCTTGGAATTATAATAGGAATAATTGCAGGGTTTGCTTCAGTACTGTTTTATTATGCCACAGAAGCTTCTGAAACCTTATTCATGCATTATGTAATGGGTTACAATAGACCTCTGCCTTTAGGTGAAGGAGGAAGTCTTTCGTATGTATTTGTGATGCTGAGAACTTATTTTATACCAATTTCAATCATACTCGGTGCACTTGTATCTGCCTGGCTAGTATATAGGTTTGCTCCTGAAACAGAAGGGCACGGGACGGATGCTGTAATAAAAAGCTACCATGAGGGCAAACCCATACGGGCTAGAGTAAGCATAATAAAGTTTATTTCCGCGTCGCTTCTCATAGGAAGCGGAGGTAGCGCAGGCAGGGAAGGCCCTATTGCCCAGATATCCTCTTCCGCAGTATCCAACATATTTAAGCACATAAAACTGTCAAAGAGGGACAAAGAGATAATACTTGCAGTTTCTATAGGTGCTGCTATAGGTAGCATATTTAAATCACCTTTTGGTGGTGCACTTTTCGGCGCAGAGGTGTTATATAAGAGAGATATAGAAGGCGATGTTATATTCCCATCATTCGTTGCTAGCACAGTGGGATTTATGGTTTATGGTGCCTTCGTGAACTACCTTCCAATGTTCGGCATTAACGCGCTTTCAGCATATGCCCAAACAGCAATTTATACTCCAATTGTTATGCTTGGATTTATCCTTCTAGGTGTAATCTCTGGTGTTTTCGCAAAGATCTATGTGAAAATATTTTATTTTTTCCATAGGAAAATTAAGGCATTGAAGATATCAAAGTACTTTAAGCCTGCATTGGGGGCAGTAGGAACCGCATGTATTGCGTTGCTCTTTCCAGAGGTAATGGGCGTTGGCTATGGCTGGGTGCAATTGATAATTTCTGGGAATATAACAGCACTCCCTAATTTTCTAGGGCTGTCTGCCTTGCTTTTTGTTTTTGTGCTTATTTTTGCAAAGATATTAGCAACATCGTTTTCAATAGGCTCTGGAGGAAGCGGAGGAGTCTATGCACCTGGTATATTTATGGGAGCATCTGTTGGCTTATTTACATTTCTTCTTTTGAATCTGGCAAGCCCAGGAATTTTCAGTCTAGCAATACTGACTCCTTTTGTTATTATTGGAATGCTTTCGCTCTTCGGCGCAACAAGCAAGGCACCCATAGCAGTGGCAATAATGGTAGTTGAGATGACAGGAAGCATATTAATAATACCAGTTGCGATGATATCTATAGCAATAGCATACTCGCTGAACGGCAATGATACAATATACATCTCCCAAAAGGAAAGAAGGTCAAATCAGTAGACTCAAATAATTTCTTGAATGTTATAACTTAACTTCGCCACTTTGGCAAAGTTCACACTAATTCTTTGCTCCAATTCAATTTGACATTTTATGTTTTGGATTATTTATCCTATCAATTTTATAGTCTTTTCATCATATTTTCGTATAAAATCATCAAAAATTGACAGGATTTGTGGTGAAATGTTGCTGATCACAGGTA
>JAJYVI010000020.1 GCA_021792115.1 Microcaldota archaeon
TATCGCGAAGCTATTTGAAAGAATGCTTTCTATCTTTTCAATTTTATTTTTATATCTATACTCTGAAATAAACTTGTTTAGTGCTGTAGATATGCCTAAATTTCCAACAACTCCAAAAAGTCCTACAATTGTAATTATTAAAGTATATATTCCATACTTACCTGGTCCTAGTATACGCGTAACAATAATAAATGAAATTGCAAGAATTACAAAAGATAGAAATTTACTTATAACCAAAAAAATTGCAGTTCTCCCAGTGCTTGTAGTTAGTTCATCAACATTTTTAGTGACTTCATCCCGCTCTATTTCCATATAATCACTTACTTATCTATAATAGAGCCATATAATGAGGTAGGCGTCACAAAATCTATTAATACCCTCTGCATGCTTCCTATTAAATTCTCATTTATATCATCCTCTTTTATTACTACTTGTTTATATGCTTTATTTCTGCCGTTTATGGAACTTTTAGTTTTCTCAGTAATTCTTGCGTCAATAATTTTATTAATGTATTTTTTATTGTCATTGTACATATAAAATCTCATGATTCTTGATAATTCCTTGCTTCTTTCATTCACTATATTAGGGTTTATTAGGTCTTTCCATTTTTTTGCATGCGGCCTTACTGCAAATTTTGAGATGTTCATTGCATTGGGTTTTATTTTTTTTATTGCTTCCAAGGTTCTCTTAAAATCCTCATCCGTCTCTGTAGGGTATCCTACAATAATGTCTGTTTCTATTGATACTCCCTTAATGTTTTTTCTCATATTTTTTATATGTTGGATTATGTTTTCAATTTCATAATGCCTTCCCATCTCTTGTAATATTTTATTACTTCCACTTTGTATGGGTACATGCAGAAATTTATAGAATTTATCGTAATTTATAATATCAATTAGATCTGGCGCAAATCTGTCTAGATATTCAGGGTTCATCATTCCAACTCTTACTATAAAATCCCCTTCAATAGAGTCAATTTTTTTAAGCAGTTCCACAATGTTAGTTTTTTTGTCAAATCCATAGCAGCCTATATCCTGTGCAGTTAACTGTATCTCTTTTGCTCCAAAATCAATACTTTTCTTTACTGCATTTAAAATTAGCTTTTCAGAAAAACTTTTTAGAGGACCGCGTGCAAACTTAGTTTCGCAAAAATTGCATGCGCTTAAGCATCCTTCTCCAATAGGTATTTTTGCTATGGCACTTTTATGATGGTCAAAATATTCTAATCTCTCTTTATCTCCATTTGCAAATAAAATTTCGTGAAATTTATTTTTTATGACTGTGTTTGCATTAGCAGTTTCTGCAATAGCCTCTATATTATTTATTGGTATTATAATTGAATCTTTACTATGTTTTCTTATAATGTCTTTGTTAGCACTTGCCATGCAACCAGTAACAATTATCTTTTTTCTTGTATTGTCATTTTCTAATTTATCAATAAACGCAAGTATTTTCTGTTCAGTGGCCTTCTTTACAGTGCATGTGTTGATTATTACTACCTCTGCATCTGAAATAGACTGAACAATAGGAACATTGCTTTTTTTTAAAATAGCCTCTATTAACCCAGAATCTGCTTGATTCAGTGTACATCCATATGTTTTTATATATGATTTCATATTATCTTTATCTAGTGCCTTTCTTATAATTCATATAATTTAAATATTTATATCTCTCTTATTTTAATATTAATTTTTAATTTAACTATATACTAAGTGTTAATATGACTATTTTATGTGAAAGATGTAAAAAAGAGATATTTAAAAATGAAGTATGCAATTATTGTGGCAGAAAAATATGCCATGATTGTGTAAAAGCTTCACAAAAAGCCTCAAAAACTCAGAGATTAGTTATTTGCAAGGACTGCTGGGGCAAAACAGAAAAAAAACTGAAGTACAAAAATAAAAAAAGCAGCTAATCAGCTAAAATTTATTGAAATATCTACTCTTTTATAAGATCGCAGCTCTACTAGCATTCTCTCTTATCTGAAGGATAGGGCTTTCTGCTATGAATTTGTAATATTAGTCTAGATTTAGAGATTCAATTATTCTTGTTAATTCAAATCCTGTTGTGTTGTCTCCTACAGCAATTCCTTTTGAATTAGCAATAGCTGCAAGCCCTATAAATAAAGAACCATTGTTTGCAGTTGTGGGGATGGAATCAAATCCAAATAGAGCATCTATCGTCTTTTTTTCATCATCTGATGAGTTATTGTTTATTGCGAATCCTTTATTTGTAAGTATATTCGTCGCACCTATTGTTTTGAATCCTGCAATAGACCCCTTTACAACTTCAACTCCAAAAATATCCTCTATTTCAGATACTGCAGTGCTATCATATTCTTCATGGATAAATGCTATTTTATCATTGACAAGAATGTTATTTCCAATGCTATTTAAATCACTATTGATTATACCTACATTAATGTCTGCCCCCTCTTCATGCAATCTTTCTTTTAAAACATGAAGTTCATATTTTGAAATTAAGTTTGAAACGCCTATTGCATTAGAGTTTGCAGCCGCAAAAATACCAATAAGATTTGATGAATTTATGCTTATTTCAATAGTATCCACATCTAGGGTGCTTGAAATCAGACGAGTTGTTTTTTTTGGCAAAAATCCTGTAAATGCATATTTGTCATTGGCACACCCGAATGCGCCGGCATACTCACTGCCATTTATTAATAATTTAATATGATCCATAATTTTCAACTGTATTATAATAAAGAATTTGCAGCCAATATTATTTAAGTTTCCTACTTAAATGCTTTATATCTATGGCTACAATTAGCTGGCATCAGGTCTCTCCAATGATCTCTGAGATGCTATCAAGCAACCTTTTTTCATCATCATTTAATAAATATGAAAAATCTCCTGATAATAACTTTATATCTGTTTTACTAAGCTTAGAGTATAGTTCCTGCCCGTCTTCAATTTGTCTCCCAAATGTGACCCCGTTTACTGAAATTGCAACTCTTTCACCCCTCTTTACAGTATTTAATGGAGTGCCTTCATTTTGTATTCCTTCAATTTTACCTATTACTGTGTTATTTCCTGTTATTAATATATACCCTGGTTTTAGCCTCCCCTCAAGCACTTCAACTCCAAAAACAGCAGGATGTGAGACTCTGAAGCAGCTATTAGGAAGTATCATTAATTTACCTGGGAATACTATTTTACTTTCAATCTCATTGATTCTATTTCTTTTGTTCTCTTCAATAATTGCTCTATATTCATCAACTATCTTGTATATTATATTCTCATTTATTATTTTAATATTGCTTAATTCTGCTGCTTCTACCGCTTCCTTGTCAACAGAAACATTGAATCCGAGAATCACAGCATTGCTTGGGTCTTTTACATTCATCGCAAATGCATCAAGCACATCTCTTTTTGTAATGTTTCCTATGCCTTTTTTACCTATCATGAAATTTTCGCTTTTAAGCAGCCTTGAGATCGCTTCCATACTTCCAATAGTGTCTGTCTTAAGTATAACTCCACTGCTATCTGTCTCGAAGATCTCATTTATGTCTGATTTTATTTCATCTGCATAATTTTCATCTGTCACCTGGATTACAGGAGATCCCGGCAATACATCGTCTAGCCCAGTTGCGCTGATTTTTACACCACATGCAGCATTCACTTCCTTAAAATACTCAAATCCTCCCCCATGTTTTGGCTTTAGAAGAGCCTTTATTTTTGCAGTTGAAATCTGAGTAGGGGTTGCAAATGCGATTATGTCATTTATGTGCAGGCTGCCATTATATATTATAACATCTGCTGTTGTTCCAAGCCCAGTCACTTCTTTTTTTTCTAATACATTTCCCTTCCCCGGTCCGCTTACTTCTATGTTAAGCTTCATTTCAAGGAATTTTTGGGCAAGACCTGAAATAAGCATAAGCAGCTCAGCAATGCCTTCACCTGTTTTTGCGCTAATTGGGATTATTGCAATCTGTTTTTTGAAATCCGATATCCTGTCAAATCTCTCACTATCAAATCCATACTCACTTAGCGTTCCAATCATTTCCCAAAGTTTGTTGTCTATAAGCTCAGTAACTCCTGAACTCTGCTGTTTTAGTGCTTCTAATATGCTGTTGGATTTAGTTGCATGCCATCCTGTTATAAGATCTATCTTGTTTGCTGCGACAACAAATGGCGTCTTATATTCCTTTAATATATTTATTGCTTCAATGGTCTGCGGCGCAAACCCTTGAGATATGTCTACAACTAGAATTGCTATATCTGATATGCTTCCTCCTCTTTTTCTTAAATTTGTAAATGCCTCATGCCCAGGAGTATCTATAAATAATAGTCCTGGAATTTTCAAATCAAACTTAAATATATTTCCTAATGATCCGCATATCTTGTTAATTACATCTATAGATACCTCGCTGGCGCCTATATGCTGCGTGATTCTCCCAGCCTCCTTAGCTGCAATGCTCGAACTGCGTATTTTATCAAGAAGGGTTGTTTTGCCATGGTCCACATGCCCCATTACGCAGATTATTGGTTGGCGTATCATTTTCTCATCCATTGCACTTAAAATACTATAATTATGATGCACTTGTTAATTGAGTTGGCAGGTTATTATTCTTATCTCTCTCTAAAATATAAATATTTGCAGAATCTATCTGTTTCAGCATTTCATCATGGGTTATGATAAAAATCTGCTCTATTATGCTAGGCAGTGTATTACCAAGTGCCTGCATTAAGCTTTTAATTCCATTTGCGTCAAGATTATGCGTCGGTTCATCTAGCACTATCATCTTAAGGTTGGGCACAAGTATCATTGACAGTGCTATCCTCAATGCAAGCGAAGACATTGATTTTTCTCCACCACTTGCTATGCTATCTATAGGGATCCAGTTTTCGTCAGCCTCGTTTATCTTATGGTTTATTTCTATTGCATAATCATCCGGCTTTGGTACAAGTTTTATGCTACTATAATTTTTATATGGATAAAGCTCGTTCCAGAGGTTTACCATTAGCTTATTTACTGAAAGAATCAGCCTATCCCTTAACTGAACCTGTATTTCTAAAAGCGCTTTTTTGAATTTGTTTAAGTTGCTAAGCAGCCTTTTCTTTTTATTTATTTGTTCCTGCATCTGCATGAGATTGGCAATATCCTTTTCTTTGCCAGCAATCTGTTGTCTTAAATTTACAATATACTTCAATTCAGCATCAATTTTTTCCTTGAATCTTGCAATTGTAATCTTATGTTCGCTTAACTCATTCTTCAGTCTGTCAATCTTGCTTTCATCAATATCTATAGAGCTATATTCCTTTTCAAGTAAGGCGAGATTTATTTTATCCTGCTCAATATGTTTCATCTTATCTTGTCTATCCTCTGCTTTCTCAATTTTTTTCTCATTCTCTTTGATTCTATCATCCGTCTCCTTTATAAGTTTTTCTATTTCCTTAATTCTCTTTTCTGTTTTTGTCATCTCATCTTCAAGTATATTCTGTTGTTCTACTATTTTTTCTATATTTTCTTCAGCATTTTTATAATCAGAAATTCTACTCTTAATATGTTTTATTTCCTCCTCTTTTCTTTCAAGTATTGACAATTTGCTATTCTCATTTGCAATTGTTTCATTTGCAACTTTTGCTTTGTCAGTAAGCTCCTTTAAGAGCTTTTTTTTATTTGTGATTAAACTGAGTCTAAAGTTTTCCTCTAATTCTCTATCACATACAGGGCATTTTCCGTAGTGGGCTTCAAGATCTTTTATAGACTTTTGCATCTCCTCAATCGATACTTTGTCATGTGTATATTCTTCTTTTAGTCTATCTATAGTAGTCCTCACTTGCTCAAGCTCTCTTGTTGTTTTATCCTCATTATAAACCTCAAGCTTATTTAAAAGCGCTCGCATTTCACTTTTCTTTTTTTCATTCTCTAGTATTCTGCTTCTTATTTCGCCAATTTTTCTGCTATTCTCTTTCTCTTTATTTCTTTCTAATATTAACTCGCTGTCGTATTTCTTCTTTTCATTTTTATCTGATTCTTTCTTCTTCTTTAATTCCTCTTCGTCAAAATCTATTTTTATCTTGCTAATTTGATCAGTAAGCATGTCTATTTCGGCCTTGCTTTTAACTATACTTTCTCTAAGCTGCTTTTTCCTTTCATACTCTGCCTTTAGTTGTTTATACATAGTTTCTTTAGTGAGCAATTTCTGAGATTCTGACTTTATATTCTCTTCAAAATTCTTTTTTTCTATTTCATTTTTTTCGAGCTCATTTTTTAAGGATTCCAGTGAACTTTTAATCTGTACAACATCAATCTGCTCAATATCCTTCTCCTGCTGTGTTATATCACTTTTTATGCTATTTATCAAGCTTGTAGCATTGGTTTCAGCAACCGAAAACTGATCAAGGCCAAGCATTTCATCAATCTGCTTCTTACGATCCCCTTTTGCAAGTTCAATAAAATAGTTAAGTTTATTCTGCTCAGAGTATATAGCCTTTGAAAATGCATCATAATTTATTTTAAGTATGTTCTCTATCTCCTCGTTTACTTTTGTAGTTTGTTCCTGTATTATAGATCTATTTTTCTCAAGCACTGCTTCTGTACTGCCTATTTCATTTATTTTTCTTACAACTCTATAAAGATTATTATCAACTGAAAACAGAAGTTCCACACTGCAGCTTGTTTTTTGGCCAGAATTATTTTTCATTATAAGGTCTGTAAGTTTTACTTTTCTTCTATTCAAGTCTGGAAATGTCCCAAAAAGAGCGTATGAAATTCCGTCTGTGACAGAGCTTTTTCCAGATCCCATTATGCCTACTAATAGATTTACACCCTTCATGAATGAGAATTTTGAATTTTCATGCGTTTTCCAGTTTATTAGGTTTAATTCTATAAGCATATCCTGCACCTTATTTCAGTATTTTTACTGTGCCTGTACTCTTACATTTCCAAGAACAATATAATTGCCATTACTGCTCGTGCATGGTTCTGAGTTTAAGCCTGAAATGGCGTATGCGCAGTAATACCCTTTAATATACAATGTACCCATGTTTATTGTTCCTGGAGTTTCTATCGAATTAAATGATGCAGTGCATATTGTCTTGTTTCCCTGCCTTAATGTCGTATTTGTGCAAAATCCTGTAAAACTAGGTGTTCCAGAAATCACTGCATTAAAATTTGATATATTTATTATTCCTACCTGGGTATCGCTAAGCATTATTTTTAATTCTGATCCTGTGGCAACATGACCTGCAGAATAAACAGTATTGAATACTGCGTCATAACAATAGAATCCAGAATAAAAGTTGCAGGTGCTTGATATAATGCTTTTAGGCGTGAATGCAAATACAAACAGGACGCCGAGCATTAATGCTATTAATAGAAAGGCCCATGAATATGTTGTTAAAAATTCTACAGCGCTCTGTATACTGAATGACCTGTGCATATTTATATTTTTATAAAAAGGTATATAAAAACTAATTTAATATCCTGTAAATCATTCTTTCTCATATAATAAATAATTCAACTTAATGCAAAAATCTAATAAAATAAGCTGCAATAAGATATATTGTATATTGTGCATGCAGTGCATTTAATTTGGTCCAATCTATCTGGTCATATGATTTCAACATATATTGTATTGGTTGTTTCATTCTTATTTGCAGTATTCATGCCTTTGTCATTTCTTGCAGCATCAAAATTGCTAAGGCCAAACACTGCAAAAAATCATATTAAAAATGCTCCATATGAAAGCGCAGAGCAGACAGTAGGCAAATCAATGGATGTGATAAATGAATACATAGGGTTCTTTTCAATATTTCTTGCATTTGAGATAATTGTAATTGCAATGGTGCTTTGGGCGTATTCCTCAAAGTATTTCTCTTATGGCGCAAGCTTATTAATCATTCTCTCATTAATATTGAGTATGGTATTTTCATTGATTGCATATAAACTTTCAAGTGAGGTGCATGGCTGAAGCAAAAGAATCAGAATTTTTTAATGCAGAGCAGAAAATGGACAAGCTCCTCTATAAAAGCAAAGCCCCTGAGCAGCCGAATGTGTTATTTGTAAAGCTTGCAGATTTAATGAAGTATACTAATTCATTAAAAACATGGTCAAGGAAAAACTCTGTATGGCCTATGCTTTTTGGATTAGCCTGCTGCGCAATAGAGCTGATGGATTTCGGTGCTGAAAGGATTGATGCAGAGCGCAAAGGATACCTTTTGTTTAGGGGAACCCCTAGACAGTGCGATGTGATGATTGTTGCAGGCTGGGTAACTAAGTCAATTGCACCTAGGCTGAGAACGCTTTATGAGCAGATGTCTTCGCCAAAGTATGTAATTGCATATGGAGAATGCGCTACATGCGGGGGGCCCTGGTTTGAAAGCTATAATATCATACATGGGATAGACCAGATACTCCCAGTCGATGTGTATGTAGCCGGCTGCCCGCCGAAGCCTGAAAACCTGTTCCAGGCCCTGATAAACCTGCAAAAGAAAATAGGAGGTGAAACCATTGGAAATTCAGAAAGAAGCATTAGTCCAAGTCTTGGAAGAGCACAAGAGAAAAGGATTTGACTACCTTAAGAAGGTGCTCGCTGTAGATTACCAGTCATACCTAGAGGTCGTGTATATAATTTACAATACAGACTCCAAGGAGCAGGCGCTGATTAGTGTCAAGTTGCCAGATACAAAACATCCAATACTAGACTCTATAATTCATATCTATTCGAGCAGCGACTGGCATGAAAGGGAAATTCATGAAATGTTCGGCATAGCATTCAAGGGAAGGGAAAACATGGAGAAGCTGCTTTTGCTTGAGTGGAATGGCCAGGACTTTCCTTTAAGGAAGAGCTTTGCATGGGGTGCAGAATACAAGAAAAAAGAATAGTCAAGTGTTGCAATGTCAATAATGAGGATAAATATAGGACCAATACATCCGAGCACGCATGGTCTGCTGCGCCTAATCGTAGATGTTGATGGAGACACTATAGAGAATATAGATACTCGCATAGGGTTCCTGCACCGTGGGGTTGAAAAACTCCTTGAAAACAGGATATACATGCAAAGTCCTCCATTTATGGAAAAAATAGATTATGTTGCTCCTATGAGCTGGGACGAGCTCTTTGTGGCAAGCGTTGAGCAGGCAACAGGAACAGAGGTCAAAGAAGGCGCGCAATACATAAGAATGATACTACTAGAATTTCAGAGAATTGCATCCCACCTGTTATGGATGGGCACATTCTTGAACGACCTAGGCCAGATGTTTACAATATTTATGTGGACCTTTAGAGAAAGGGCGGCAGTGCTAAAATTGCTTGAAGATGTTGCAGAGGGCAGAATGTTTTATGTAAATTTCAGGGTAGGAGGCATGAAATCGCAGCCTCCAAGCGATTTTGCAGACCGCGCATACAAACTGGTTGATTACCTTGAATCGCAGGTGTCTGAATATAAAGATCTCATTGACAACAATCCTGTATTTATGCAGAGAACAAAGCACATAGGCGTGCTAAAAAGGAAAGATGCAATTGAATATGGCGTTTCAGGACCAGTGTTAAGGGGATCAGGAGTATATGAAGATATAAGGAAATCAAAACCTTACTACAAATTTGATAAAATAAAGTTTTCAGTACCAACAATGGTAAATGGGGATGTTTATGACAGGTATAAGGTAAGATATGAGGAAATTTTTGAGAGCATAAAAATAATAAGGCAGTGCCTGCAGGCATATGAATCTCTGGAGAACAAAGATGTGTTAGGGCTTAAAATAAAGCTTGTTGGCCCTAATGCAAAACCTGATCCTGTTCTTGTTAGTAGAGAGCTTCCGCGAGGCGAAGGCATGATATATATGGTTCCTGAACCGCAAAAACCCTACAGGGCAGCATTCAGGTCGCCGTCATTTTCAAATCTTTTTGCACTTAAAAAAATTGCAGTAGGGTCAAAATTTGCAGATCTTTTTGCAATTCTCGGCAGCCTTGATATTGTGATGCCAGACATTGATAAGTAGCAGAAATTAATTCAAAGGCTTACTGCCTGCATTTGTTGTGTTCATCAACATATACTATTGCAGGCTGAAATTGCTTTTCATCATCTACAATTGTAAATGATGCGATTATTACGATATCTCCTATATTTGCAAGTCTCGCCGCAGCACCATTCACAACAATACTCCCAGATCCCCTCTCTGCAGGCAGTGCATATGTCTCAAACCTGTGGCCGTTGCTAACATTCCATACATTTACTTTTTCATATTTGCGTATGTCTGCTATCTGCATAAGCTCTTCGTCTACTGAGATAGATCCTTCATAGTCTATATTTGAATCAGTTACACGTACTCTATGAATTTTTGATTTAAGCATTATCCTTATCATGAAAACATTATTATTTTTATAAAAACCAGCAAATAAAATAAAAGATAAAAATATAAAAAGCAACTGCTATAATGTAATGTCATGTAATGTCTATTCTTAATCTAAATGTTAATTTAAATGTGATATAATGGAGAATGAAATTGAGAAACTGTCGAAAGAATACCAAGATATTCAGGAGAAGCTGCAGGCACTTGAATACCAAAAGATACAATTCAATGCTCAGATGCAGGAATATGAAAATGCTGAGGCTGAACTAGAGAATGCAACACAAAAAATTTATACTGTAATTGGAGGGGTTATGATAGAAACTACAAAGGAAAAGGCAAAGGCAGACATAAAAGAAAAAAAAGAGTCTATTGAAATGAGGCTTAATATAATAAGCACGCAGCAATCAAAGGCCTCATCAAGGGAACAGGAGCTTAGGGAGCAGTTGACGAAGCTTTTAAGTACTTCCCAAGGAAGCAAGCAGTAAACTATGATGCCATGCAAAAGCTAAATTACGAAGGGCTGAAAAATTTTGTTTCTGGCACACAGCAAAAAAAGGCAATAATAACCTTTCATTCAATTGGAGATAGGGATTCAGTCGCATCTGCATTTGCAATCTCTTTAATATTCAAGAATTCTAAGATAGTGTCACCGGACTTCATAACATCAAATTCAAGTTCAATGTTAAAAAAGCTAGGATATCCCACTGAGATATCTACAGAGTTTGATGATTCAGCAGAGTTGGTAATCCTTCTTGATGCAAATGATTTTGCTGAGTGCGGGCCATTTGCAGATAAGCTGAAGGCGTTCAATAATGAAATTTTAATAGTAGATCATCATTCTCCAAAGGTAGTAGGTAATGATAATGTTTATTGCTTCAATGATGAGTCTTATAATTCTGCTACAAGCATAATCTATAATTTGCTGCGTGATTTTTCAGTCCCTATTGATGTGAAGCTGGCAAAGCTTATTGCAATGGGAATAATCTCTGATTCTGCAGAATTTAAAAATTCGACTGCTGATACATTTTTGCAGATAGGTTCATTATTAAAAGAGGCTGGCACAGATTATACTTCTTTGCTTACTGAATTTGAGCAGATTTCTGACGTCAGAGAAAGAGCAAAGACGATAAGCGAAATGTTCAATTCAACAGTAATTATAAAAAACAAGGTGCTGTTTGTTTTTGGCAGGACAGAGACCCATTCAAACATAGCAGCTGAAAATGCTGTAAAAATAGGGGCAGATATTGCACTTTTTCATTCGATAAGCAAAAAAGAAATATCATTTGCTGCAAGGATGCGCCCGGGCTTGGATAAAACGCTAGGTATAGACCTTGGCAGCATAATGAAATCCATTGCTCCAGCGATAAGTGGTACAGGAGGCGGCCATCCCTGCGCAGCAGGCGCATACGGCCCTCTACAGTTTAAGAAAGATGAGTTTATAAATAACTTTATAAGTAAGGTTCTAAGCAGGATTGAAAATCTTACTTAATATTCAATCCACTGCAATAAGAAAAAATTAAAAAGAAAAAAAGAAAAATAAAATAAACCCTAAATACTTATAATAAATTGTGTATATAACAACCTTTATCAAATATTAACTTAACTAGGCAGCGAGTAAATGAAAATTGCAATCGTATCAGATCTTCATCTTGGATATGACACTTTTAGAGCAGATGCGTTCAAGCAGGCAAAGCAAGCACTAGATATGGCGAATGAGATTGCGGATGCTGTATTAATACCAGGAGATATATTTGATAGGAATTATCCTAAACCTGATGTAATTGCAGAAGGTATAAATCTGTTTAGGGACCTTTCAAAGAAAAAATGGGGCGCACAGGTTATCGAAGTAAAAGGTACACAAGCATTTACAGATGTACCAATGATTGCTATACCTGGAAATCACGAAACGACAGTGCAGAATTCTGAAAATCCTTTAAGTCTTCTTGCCCTTGCAGGTCTTCTAATAGATACGAGTCATGCGCATACAATACTGCAAAAAGGCGCAGAAAAGGTAGCAATATATGGATTTGGAAGTATTGCAGATTCCAGTGTAAAGCAGAAACTTTTAGAACTGCATCCAAGGCCTGTGCAAGGCGCATTCAATATATTCATGTTTCATCAGACAATGTATGAATTAATGCCGTTCAATGAAAATTTCATTCGCATGAATGATCTCCCAGACGATTTTGATTTATACATATGTGGTCACATGCACAACTTCTATGAAGGGACAGTACATGAAAAAAAGCTTATAATTCCAGGAAGCACTGTACTTACTCAACTCAATGACATAGAAAAAAAGAAAGGATTCATAATATTTGATACAGAATCCTATTCATATGAATTTATTGAAATAAATTCCAGACCGTTCCTGGTAAAAACTATTGAATTTGACAATGCAGACGACATACAGATACTTAACAAATGTATAGATGAAATAGATGGACTTGCAAAAGGATATGAAAAGCCAATTGTAAAAATACGCCTTAAGGGATCTGCAAGCATAATGAATTACAGCCTTTTGATTCAGAAGTTGAAGCTAAAATATTCTGAAAATATTTATCTTTCAATTGATGCGTCACAGCTTGCAGACAAGTCTATAGACAAAAATATAGAAGAACTGAGAGATAACAGGATAGGCGAAATGCCAATAAAGCAGCTCGGTAATGCTATCTTTATGCAGAAATTAAAGGATCTTGAATTTGATTTCAGTCTTACTGATGCAAATGCATTGTATGAACTGCTGAGCCAAGAGGAAAGCAAAGAAAAGGCAATCAAGAAGTCTAGAGAATTTCTTAATATTTAATTTTTTGGCATATAAAAGGCTTGTTCATAAACTCCCACTTTTTAGACAGATTACAGAGTTTATGGACAGATTTATGCTGTGCGCAGAAAATCATACAGCTACCACTCTTGGATTGGGGCGTATTCTAAAGCGGAGTGGTAGCTTCCCTCTTCATAATTATAGGTGTGAAACATG
>JAJYVI010000077.1 GCA_021792115.1 Microcaldota archaeon
TCTTTTTTGTATTTCTTGTCTTTCATGCTGGGTTTCTCTTTTTTGTTCTTAGTGGGCATATAATTTCCTGCATCTGCATACTGCTAAGTTATGTGTGAAGAAAACATTTAAATATTCTCAAAAATGGCTTTAAATAGGCATTTTAAAATCTGGTATTTTTGACGCGCTCCTCATTTTATGACAAGAGGACCTTATTTCAGGATAATACACAAAGTCTTGAATAGGGCATTATTTAAATATGTTGACTTTGTATTGTTATACTTATGAATCAACATAGAGATAAATACCATAAATCTTGGTTGTATTTTTTCTTATCTGTATTTAAAAATAAAATTAAAGAATATAAATACGAATTTTGCATTTTTTTATCTGTTGTTCTATTTGTTAGCATTGGATTAATTCTATCGCTGCATTTCTTAAAAATGCTTTCAACAAGCAAGCTTATAACCTATAATTCAATGTTCATTGTTGCTGTAGTATTTTTGTTAACCTATCATTTACGTGAACTAAGGGACATTGCAGGATGGATTAGCAAAAAAGAGGATAATAAAGGCAAACCGTTTGATTATAATCAGAACAAAAACATTGCAGAAATTAAAATAGTTTATGTTGGAAGTGCAATATTGACCCTTCTTCTTTTTGTTTTATCTAGTTTTTTAATAATATTAGGGATCTGCACATTAATTGCCTTAATATTATCCCTAACCTCCTCTTTTATTATCCTGCTTCTTTTAATATTAACGCTACGGACATATATAAAAACGATTAACGATGAAGCTAATAAAAAGATGTAGAAAGACACCTATTATTATCTAGTGAAGAGAAAAATAAGCCAGCAGTCCAAAGCAAAAAAGAATCGGGTTTATGCAAATGAAGAGGATGAATTGTAATAGACTATTTCATTATTTTGGTGCATTTCCCATTGGTATTATCTGAATATTCATGTTTACACTAGTCTCTGTAGATTCAAATAATTTAGTCATATTAGGATTTGTCTGAAAACTTGCTTTTACTCTTAAATAATATTGCCATACTAACTTCCATTTATTTTCATCTATTTTCCACATGTCTACATTCAGCCCTATTCTTTGGGCTTCTTCAAAGTTTATTACACTACCATGCATGTTGAACCTATCTCCTGTAGTAAGCTCTTTAACAGCCGTAGCTATCTCGCCCTTCTTCTTATTTTTCATACAGCCTTTCTCTAGCCACCTTTCAGCAAATGCAGTAGCGAATTTTATGGCATCTTCGCAGAATTTTAATTGTTCTGGTCTTATTTGTTGTAAAATTGGATAATACACAGAAGCAAGTTTCTCGTTACCTTCTACTTCCTTCTTAACCTTTTCAAGAGTGCCAGTAATTGATTTTGCTGGAACATATTGCATCTGCCCACTCAGTAATTGTACTTGAATTTGAGGGTCTATTGGGCCTAGTTCCGAATTGATACCCATTATTATCCTATCAGAACCTAATGCCAGCATAGTGGCGGCACTTTTTGCGTTGTTTGGTATTATGACGTAAAATCCTTCACTGAATGTCGTTCTAAATACATTTATAAGTTTCTCCGCTACGTTGCCATCCCCTCCAAAACTCTCAAGGATAAGATATAGTTTCTTTCCTTTTCTCGAAGCTATATTAACCAAGTCCATTAATGCGTCTATATCTTGTGGCATTATTGAAGATAGCGGGTGGTTTGTATTTCCTATGTAGGCCACTACTGTAGACTTCAGCTCTCCTTCTAGCTCTTTTAGTACATCTTGTCGTTTCTTTATCAATAAACTAACGTCTGGAAAGTAGTCTTTTATAATCTGCCCAAATAGTTCATCAGCCAATTTAAGACCTTATTAGTTAGAAGAGAATGTAACAATATATCCATATATTTGCTGAGTTTCGTTGTTACCTAGTTTATCTAGTGCTGCTAAAGTAGGGTTCCTCTTTTCTGCCTTGTCCTTTATCTTTTTGATATAATCTCCTCTTTTTTCTTTTGATACTTTAGTAATAGACTTCATGATGACCACACAGTATATATAGAAAGAAGTAAACGTTTAAATAAGTTATGAAAAATTAGGCAATAGAGGAAAACATAGCGTCAATCTTTGGTTAGATTTTTTTACACTGCAATGTTAGAAGACGGCAAGATTCCCTGCGCCATGTAGCCGACTTCCCAGCTGGAAATGCATGGCCAAAGGAATAAAGGATTTCGTACTGCGGGATCTGATGAGGATAGGATTCTTTCTCCGCTTCGCGCAATGTCCGCATCATCTTGCAGAGCGTAATAATTTTTCTGTTCCTTAGGCTTTGAGACAAAATTAGCTGGCAGAGCGATATTTGAATAAATTTATAGCATATATTGGCCAAAAATGTCTTGAAGATGCTGTTGAAATTTAATTGTATAATGTCAAATCTTTAAAGATAGATGGTTCTGGTATTATCTTTTTTAGCAGCAATGCTTAAATATCTTATTATGATTATAATTATTATAATTAAAATAAGATGATTGCTTGAAGTTTTTTGATAGAGAAGAGGAGTTCAAAGAAATGAAGGAGCTTGAGAAAAAAGGAAGCAGAATGCTTATTCTGTAT
>JAJYVI010000021.1 GCA_021792115.1 Microcaldota archaeon
CACTTGCTACTGCGCCATATAGATGTATGTAACCTGTAGTAGGGCAGTATTTTGTTTCCCAGCCATAACAGCATGAGTTGCCCCAGCGACCGCAAGTGCGAGAGATGCAAGTATAAGTCTGACCACAAGCATAAGTGTATCCAATGGCAAGAGAAGTTCCAGAACCTGAAAATGAGTATATAGTTCCACTGGCACCACTTGAAGAGAATGAAGGAGAATAAGTTAATGATGTTTCTGTTGATTCGTATGATGAAGTTTGTCCTTGTTGATTTGTTGGAGGCGCATAAAAAAATAATTGTCCATTGTAATCTTGAGAAGGACAGTTGATACACCCTTCATATGGTGAGAACCAATTATAATTTGTTGGCACCTGTATATTTGAATTATCAAGGCTATATGTGTCATTATAATAAATAACACCTGAGAATCCGCCAAATATAGTAAAACTTGCGCTCCTGCTTGCTGCTGTATAATTTTGCATAGGAGGTGATGAAAGAAGGATGCTATACGTTCCTGAGGATGATGATGTCGTATATACTGAAGATGCTGTTGTTGATCCGACATTAGCGTTATTTATATATAATGTTGACAAATCTTGGTTTCCTATAGTTGATATTCCATAGTAAATTGTCCCGCCGCTTCCTGTATACTGGAAATTGCTTGGAGAATTAAGGCTTAACTGCGGTGCTGCTTTTTGTATCGTCAGCACAGAAGATGATGAATACTCATTTGTCTGCACTTCATATACTTTTACAGAATATGTTGCATTTGCAAGGCATGTCTGCATTGTCATTGCGCTGCATATCGTGTACGATGCAGTGCCTGTTCCAGATGCAACGACTTTGTTATTTATAAGAATTTCAACAGTGTCAGAGCCAAGCTGGGCTGTTGCTGTAAGCGTATGCTGCGTGCCGTATGTGAATACTTCGTTTGGCAGCGGCGCTGGCGGAGGCACAACCTGAACAAAGTCAGCAGGAGAAAGCGCATACTGGTTGTAGTTGTCAGAAACACTGTAGCAGTAATATGCTGATGATGTTGGTGAGACTGTTATTTGGCTGACATTGCCTGCATATAATGAATCCTTTGTGCAGTTGCTGCTGCTGCCAGAAAACCATGCAAATGTATATGGTGTAATCCCTCCGTATGCATCCTCGTGCAGTGTTACTGACTGCCCTATGCCTATTACAGGATTCTGCGGGGTCGGCATCCCTGCAGTGAGCGCAACGAACTCTGCAAAATCACCTCCAAAGCTCAGGTATGTATAACCTGACTGCGAGTATGAATTTGATGATACACATTTTTCTCCGCTCGTGCAGATATTGTATGAAATTTGGTATGTTGCTGAAATCTTCTGACCCTGCCTTGGCACGAGCTGCTTCGGAATCTTTACAATGCAGAATGTCTGCCCTGCATATGGCACAAGAGTGTTCATAGGATAGCAGTTGCCATAAAATGTGTTAGTCCCGTTTTTGCCTATTCCTGTGAGCGTCACGTTTATTGAATTTGCTCCAAACTGGAGATAGGTCAATGATGAATATCCAAGATAATTGTTAAGCTTCGCCGCAAATAAGATATTTGTTGAATTTGTAGTGATTATGTCCTGAAGGCAGGTTATCTGCGATGTAAGGAAGCATTGATTCAGCAAGTAATTCACAGGTGATTTCTGTGAAATGAAAATAAGGAGTACTGTAATAAGCATTGCAAGTATAAGAAATGTCCAAGAATAAGTAGATAGGAACTCGACAGCGGACTGCTGCCTCTGCTTTTTTTTACCACTGGAATTGAAACTTGCAAAGATAGCGTTCATCAAAATACTCATTTTTTAGTTTATCCTCTTATTCCATTTTATATATATATAAAAAGTTATTTAAATGATTTGCAAAAACAACTGCTACTTCTAGATGTTGCCAAAAAAAGAATCCAAACATAAAAAATATCTTGCCAACAGAAAAAAGATAATTATACAGTTATATGCAACTGCGGACTATATGCTTTCAGATACTTGGAATGTTCCTGCTGGCATAGCCTGCATTATATCATCGACATTAGGATAATCAAAAAGCTTTGCAATAATCTTTGCCGCATCTGACTTTATTACCTTGCCTTGCCTAAGAAAAGCATATTTTACGATCTGCTTCTTTTCCCTTATCCTGCTGAAAGTTGAGATAGGAACTGCGTTTACCCTTTCGCTGTCTACAAAAAGCACTAGGCCAAGCTCTGTATTCCTGAAGTACTCTCTTGTTCCTGAAATAAGGAAACTCCCTTTTGATATAGACCCCTTGCTTGTAGACTTGCTGACCTGCTCTCTCCCTACACAGTAAACATCGATAGTCTTAAGCATTTCTTTCCATGCGCTTGAATAAGATGCTGCAAACTGTGCAACTTCTTGCTTTGTCTCTGCATTGGCATTTATACCTTCCTTAAGTATTACAACAGATGCGCCGAATATATCTGAATGAAAAAATAAATCCTTGTCAGTAAAATACTTTGAGTTTATAGACTCATTTTGAGTTGAATCCCTTCCACCTATTGCAAGCATGCCACTACTTGTAAAAAACCAGTGAAACTTTTCAAACCAGTCTTTATTACGCTGCTTTATTGCTTTCTTTTCTGCTATCTCTTTTAACTGCGCAGCCTGCTTGGATTTGATTTTCTCGAGCTTTTTTTCAAGGTCAGTGATTGCTTTCTCTATGCCTGCGTTTTTCTGCATCAGCTTTTTATGCCTATTGTAGTAATCATTGGCATTTTGCTGTGCAGACTTGTTTATATCAAGCTCTATTTTCATGGATATACCTTTTATTATACACAGCAGCAATAGAAAGCAGGTAAGTATAAGCAATACAATGTGCTGCAATAATAAACACTGCAGTAAAATTATGGTAAAATAGGAGTGCCTGCAATTAGCGCTATCACTACTGACATCACAAATCCTATCATACCTATTATAGCTATACCTATTATTATTATTTTTATAGATTTGTTGAATTCTGGGCGCGTTGGCTTATAGCTTACATTCATAATGCGCTTGGAATTGTAGACGAACTTTTTTAATATCGAAACTATATCAAAATTCACTTGTACCACTACATTATTTGTAAAAATGCTTTAAACATTACATTATGGCGATAAACTTTATAAATATTTGTATTTTGAGGGTTCTGTTCCCATATTCTAGATTTTAGACAAAAACTATTTAAACTTATTTAAACGATAGTATTAGTAAAAGGCGATTTAATGAGAATATCTACGATATACAATATGGATATATATAGCGACGCAGGAGTTTATCTTGGAGAGGTACGCGATGCGATAGTCGATTTGGAGAAGGGGGAAGTTAGCAGGCTTTTAATGATAGAATGGAAGAATGCTGACAATGCCGAGGTAAAGAAGGTGCTGCAGAACAAAAGTGTTCTGTTCAAGAACATAAAAAACATAGGAGATGTGGTTCTTGTTTCAGCAGGCAAACAATCAAGCGAGTCTGTCAGTTCTGAGGCATCTGAGCTTTCAAGAAGATTTTAATGATTAATGCATATCAGGATCAAATTATAAAGATCCTGTATGCTTTTCTTTGTTTTTGACTTTTTATTTTTTATTCTACACCTAATTTTTAATTTGCATAAAATATAACTACTACTTTGCAAGAATTCTAATAAATCCACAACTTTGCATAAGTAATTATTTTATGTATTCTGCTAAATTTATCAATCGTTGCCAGATAATTTTGTCCAAAATAGGTTTATTGCAAATCAATGCAAGATAAAAATAAGAGTATGGTAGTGTTTAATCAAACATCAACATATTACTTTCTCTGAGTTATTTCGCAAATGAAAAGGTTACTGTTATACTTTGAGTTATTGTATCATTACCTATGAAAAATGATGGGGTCTGCTGAGCAGCTTTGTCAGAGGATGTCATAAATGCTTGAGAAGGCAAAGAAAAAGGATAGAAATGATAATAATCAACTGTTATATTCCTGATTATAAGCGTTTTATTTTGGGATAATATAGCTGCTTGGCTTGTTGCATTCTGCATTGCTGCTGAGAGAGCGTTTGCCCGCAGCGATGATATTTGTGCGCTGGAGAGGTTCTCCATGACATTTGTTACTGACGTGCCATTCACGCCTGAAATTGCGCCAAGAATGTTGCTTATATTATCTATGTTTGGGACCTTGATTGAAAGAGATTCCTGTGCAACATAAGGCTTCTTAATAGATGTGTTTTGATTGTAGAAGTTGCTTCTATTATATATATTAAAGGAAGTCGTACGGATATTACTTAAGTTTGCATTAATATATTTAAGCACGCTTGCATTAAGATCATGCAATGCGAATGACATATTATTTGTTGCAGCTGCCGGATTACTGCCGTATGCTTGCACATTTACAAATACTGTTGCGAAATCAGGCATGGCTGATGCAGAGCCTGATGCTGTAATAAATATAAAGCTAGAATTTGTTGACTTTAGCCAAAGAAGAGTATTGGAATTTTGGAGGTTTACTGAGGATTGTTTATTAAGCAGATTTGAAAAAAAGTACAACTGGAAAACTACTGCTGATAGAAGCACAAGTATGACAATTACCAATAAATAATACATTACGTTGTCTCTCATTCTCTCACTAATTGATATGTTATATAACTATTTAAAGATTATGAATATTTGGAAATACCTCAAAATCCACAACAATAACACAAATATTGCATCGATAACTAACTCTCTTTGCAAGCGCTTTATATATTATATTTTTCTATAATGCCTGCTATCCATCTTATATTTTAGACAAACTCTTTTCAAAAATTTTATAAAGTATGAAAGAAGTTATGGACTAGGCGGGGATCGAACCCGCAATTCCCACGTTGCGAACGTGATGTCTTACCATTGGACCACTAGCCCATATAAAAGTGCAATCCTGCACCAGGCTAAACTATTTATTGAGGGAATTTATATTTATTATTTTATATTTATTCTGCTTTTCATTTTTATTAATCCTTATACTACAGGAAAGCAGAACAGTCTACATGCAAGCTCAAAAAATAAAAATAAACAGAATTGCAGAATTTATTTATAGTTACGTAAATAAATATAATAATTATGAGGGTAAATGATACTTTACTAGACAAATATAAGATATAATATTAAAAGGATTAGGAGAACTAAGAGAACTAAAAAAATAATAAGAACAGGATAAAAAGAAAACAATTAATAATTACTCTGTAAGATTTAGTCAATTTGATGCTGCAATGAGATAGATCTAAAGCAATAGGTAATAGCATGATTGACCAAAAAGAGATGGAGTTTGCAGGAAGACTATTTAAAAAATATTATGCAGGCACACACATAAACATTGAAAAGATTGCAAATAAGGAATTCGGGTTCGGAGATTTTAACAACAAGATTTCATTCAGGCACTTTGCATTTAAAACAAATGATGAATTTAATAATTACCTTAGAGAGAAGGGGCCTGGCTTCGTGTCATTTTCATCAGCATTCTATATGCATCCTGCAGCCAGGCCGATGCCGAACAAGATATGGAATGGCTCAGAGCTTATATTTGACTTAGATGCAAATGACCTGAACCTTGACTGCGTGAAGGAGCATGGAGGGTCATGGGTATGCAAGAACTGCTTTGACAGCGTAAAGCAAGAGACTCTGAGACTGGTAGAAGAGTTCCTGATTCCTGACTTCGGGTTCTCGAAAAATGAGATAAGCATAAACTTCAGCGGCAACAGAGGGTACCATGTGCATGTTAGCAACGAGGATGTTCTGGGACTAAACTCTGATGCCAGGAAGCAGATCAGCGCATATATCAAGGCAGAGGGGCTTGATTTAGAGGCCTTTTTTCCGTCCCTTGGGCAGAGAGGACAGGTGCTGCACGGGCCTGTGCCAGACGATTTCGGATATGGTGGCAAGCTAGCGAGATTTGTGATAAGCATGCTGAACAGAAACGACATCAATGAACTGCTTGCAATGGGCATTGAAAAACAAGTGGCGAGAAAGCTACTGGCGAACAAGGCAGACATAATCCTGGGAATAACGACTGGAAACTGGGACAAGGTAAACCTGCAGAAGAAAAGAGAGGTGTGGAAAAACCTATTGCAGAAAATCGCGATAAGGCAGAGCAACTCTATAGACAAGAATGTCACAAATGACATCCACCATCTGATAAGAGTGCCAGACACGCTGCATGGAGATACTGGACTTGTATCCAAAGCAGTTCAGCTAGGCAGGCTCCAGGACTTTGACCCTATGGAAGATGCAGTGGCATTCGCGTCGGAAGAAACAGTAAAAATCCATGTTAAAAGCGCTCCGGAATTCAGAATGAAAGGCAGTGAATTTGGGCCATTCAACGAGCAAGACACTGAGCTGCCTCTTCATGCTGCTCTCTACCTCATCCTAAAAGGAAGAGCAACGCTTAAATAGTAGAAAAAACATAATAATACTATGGAAGCGCATAAACATGTTATAGAGATTGCTAAAACAGAAAATAAAGATGATAACGAAAGACAAAAAAATTTAAGACAGGAAAGTGGCATGTATTCAGTGTCTAAAAGCAAGTTCACTGGCGTAGAAGCTACATTCACTGTTCCGAAGCTGCCTGCGCAAAAGGAATTTGCAATTGAAAAAAAAGAGGTTTGTTAGTTATGAATACCAAAAAATATTCTGCGATAAAAGTAGAATTAATCAACCCGGAAAGCAAAAAGTTCGGCTATATCAAAGGCAGACGCAAGAGTGATGTAGACGCAATAATGGAAGGGCTTAAAAAAATAACATCCAATGACGACTTATTTATGCAAACGTTAATAGATGCAGGGATATATACCAAAACCGGCAAGTTAAGAAAAGAATACAAATAAGCGTATGCCAGAATGGGAAAAGTATTGCATATATGAAGATATAATCACTTATGTTATTGGATTCCATGGATACGATAAGAGTGTCGTCGAAAAACTCTTAAAAAGTAATACTCCTGCTTTTGAACTAAGCAAAAACGCATACGAGTGGCTATGCTGGCATAGGTGGCTTAAGAGGCAGAACTTTGATCCAAGCAGGCACCACAGTCGCTATCATAGACGGAACTAAGAAAGCAGTTGCATGGACAGAAATAATACCAGCAGCTATGGAAATCATAAATCCTAGCTCATTCAAGGATGGTAGAAATATAAACAGAAAATTCCTTACTGCACTGCATAAACTGCAGATTCAGCGTTGAAAGTGAAATTATCAGAAATAGAGACAATAATAAATAATAAGCGTGCAATAAAAAATCTTTTTCTGCCAAAAATAATAAACTATTTAAGTTTATTCTTCATTAATATTTTTTTACGCACTGCATTAGATTTTAATGCATTGCATTACAGCACCTAAAACGCATTTTATTTCATAGGTTATAATACTGCAAAAATGCAAAAATAAGCCTGCCTTTTGAATTTATTATTATGCAAGGTGCAAAGATAAAAAACAGACTTCTCTGTATAAACAGATAAACAAAGATAGGAAATAAAAACAAAGGTTTAAATTTATGTATAATAATAAAAATATACTATTGCATGAATTTATAAATCTTCATGTAAAAGTAATTAATAGCTTTGACACCTGCCAATCAGGAATCGAAGGCACTGTAGTAGACGAAACCAAAAACTTATTGATCGTCGAAACAAAGGCTGGAATCCGCAGGATAGTAAAAAGCGTTTCTGTGTTTGAATTTACAGCAGAAAAAAAATCCTTTATCATAAATGGAAAGGATATAAATTATAGACCTTATGAGAGAATTGAGAAATGCATAGGCATGCATGCAGATTAACACAGATAAAAAAACAAAAAATAAATAATTATGTGCTAAAGATATAGAGTGCAAAATTTTAAACACTAAATAGCAGTATTTTTCTTATAAAATGATTTTATGGAATGCAAAGACCCTAAATGCCCGATACACGGCAATTTGAAAGTCCACAACCTTAAGCTTAAAGGTATTGTTATCAAAGGCAATGCAGAAAAAACAGTCGTAGTAGAAAGAGAGTACTCGACATTCCTACCTAAATATGAAAGATCCCTCAGGAATACATCAAGGCTGCACGCATACAATCCAAAATGCATAAATGCAAAAGCAGGCGACGAAGTGATCATAGCCAATACAAGAAGGTTAAGCAAAACCAAATCATTTGTTGTCACTGAGATACTTAACAAAGCTGAAAATTAAAGGTGCTCTTAATGAAAGGATTATCAACACACATTTCAAAGGCTGTCACAATAGGCTCTGTGCTGACATGTGCAGATAACAGCGGAGCAAAAACCCTGATGATGATAGGAAGGATAGGCAAATCAGGAAAAAGAGGAAAGCTTGTCACTGCAGGCATAGGAAACATAATAATGGCAAGCGTAAAAACAGGAGATCAGAAAAACGTCAAAAAAATAGTTAGGGCAATTATAATCAGGCAAAAACAGCCTATAAGGAGGGCAAATGGAAAAAGAGTAAAATTTGAGGATAATGCAGCAATACTTATTTCAGATACTGACCTTCCAATAGGGACAGAAGTAAAGGGCGCAATGGCGAGAGAAGTTATAGAAAGAAATATAAAGCTGGCAGGCCTGGCATCAAGAGTGATATAATGATACAGTCAAGCAAACCAAGAAAACAAAGAAAATTCAGGTTTACAGCACCTCTTCACGAAAGACAGCACTTTGCGCATGCACATGTTGACAAACAGCTAAGAGAAAAACTTAAAATCAAAAAAAGAACAGTGCAGATTTCAAAGGGGGATACTGTAAAAATAATTAAAGGAGTGAAAAAAGGAGCCGTAGGAAAAGTAGTTAAAGTAGATTTAAAAAAAGTAAAAGTATTCATTGACTCAGCGACAAGAAAAAATGCAAAGGGAAAAGAAAGCAATATCCCTATAAATATAAGCAATGTATACATAACAGATCTGAATCTTGGGGATAAGCTTAGAGTTGCAAAACTAAATGTAAGCAAAGCAGTCTTAGAAGCAGAGGCAAAAAAATCAAATGATGCAAAATCTGCGCCAGGAGCAATCGCAGCAGAAGTTGCACCTGAAAAAAGCACAAAGACTGCAAAGGAATAATCAAACAATAAGAATTCGATAAAGTCAATAAAAATAAGATAAATAATAAAATAAAAAAAATAAAACAAATATAATTCAACAATAATATTTAACAGATGGTTTTTATGGCAAGAAAAGGGAACAAAAGGCATTTAAAATCATTACATTCTTCAAATTACTATGCAATATCAAAGAAGCATGATAAGTATACGACAAAGTCAAAGGCAGGGAGATTTGACAAGAAAAGCAATATTCCTCTTTTGTTATTCGTAAGAGAAAAGTTAAGACTCGGCACAAACAGGCCTGAAGCAGTAAAAATAATAAAACAAGGGCTTGTAAAAGTCAACAATAAGAAGGTGCTAGATTTTAAGTTCCCGATAGGGCTAAATGATATTGTAAGCATTGACAAACTTGGGAAAAATTACAGAATCTCAATAGACAAAAAGGCGCATTTTGCATTCACTGAAATTGAAAAAAGCGCAGCTGCATCAAGGATATGCAAAGTAATAAAAAAATACAAAGTAAAGAAAGATGCGCTAATGATAGGCCTTCATGATGGGACAAATATAAAAGGCACAAACGAGATAAAGGTAAATGACTCTGTTGTCATTGACAACAATAAGAAGATAAATAAGTTGCTTCCTTTGAAAAAAGGCGCAAAATGCTTTGTTATGAACGGCGTCCATGTAGGAAGCACTGGTGAAATAGATAGCATTAAGGAATTGCAGGATAAAAAGCAGGTAATAATAAGAGACAACAATGGAGTATTTGAAACATCATTAAAAAATATTATAGTCATAGAATAGAGGATTTTTATGCAAAAGAGCAGTGTTCCAGACCAAAATCAAAAAAACCCGATGCAGGGTATTATGATTGACAAAGTCATAATTAACATAGGCACAGGAAATAGTGAAGATGCCCAGGCAAACGCAAAAAGCCTGCTTGAGATAATTACAGGCAAGAAGCCAACAGACAGCCTTTCAAAGACGAGGAACCCGTCATTCAAAATATCAAAGGGTCAGAAAATAGGCGCATTTGTGACAGTAAGGAAAAAAGAGGCACCCCAACTGCTCAAGAGACTTTTTGAATCAGTCAATTATACAATAAATCCTGCAAGCATCACACCGAACAGCATGAGTTTTGGAATAAAGGAATATATAGATATTCCAAATGTAAAATACAATCCAAAGATAGGTATGATGGGAATGCATGTGAATATTGCATTTAAGAGGAAAGGACAACGGGTCAAAATAAGAAAAATAAAAAACAACAAGATAGCAAAATCGCACGGAATAGTATCAAAAGAGGAAATAGAAAATTACCTGAAAAAAGAATTTAATGTTAAAACGGCTGAATGAGCATGAATGCAAACAACGACTTGAAGTTCAAGGGAAAAGGATTAAGAAAATGCAGAATATGCGGTACAAGCAGAGGAGTCATAAGATCCCACCGCCTATATATATGCAGAAGGTGCTTCAGAGAAACGGCTGAAAAAATAGGCTTTAATAAATATGGTTGACTATTTATGGTAGACAGATTAGCAGACTCGATAAATAAGATAAAGACAAATGAAAGGATAGGCAGAAGGGAGTGCGTTGTGTACTCTACAAAACTTACAAAAGCCATTCTAGATATTATGAAAAAAAATGGGTATATAAAGGACTTTGAAGAATTCCAAGAAGGTCCTGCAAAATACCTAAAGATACAGCTTGCAAACAAGATAAATGCAATCGGTGTTATAAAACCAAGGTATGCTATATCAAAGGATAATTTCCAAAAATATGAGGCAAGGTATATACCAAGCAAGGATTTTGGAATGCTGGTAGTGTCAACGCCAAAGGGCCTGCTTACGAATAGGGAAGCAAAAGAGAATAATATAGGCGGAAGGCTGATATTATATGTTTATTAAAATGTTTTATTAAATATCAAACAATTTAATTACGCTAAATACAGATGCAGATAAAAATCAAATATAATAAATTAAAAATTTAAACAAAGGATATTCATGATTTCATTGGAAATTAATCAGGATGCAAAGGCAGAGTTGTCAGGCAATGAGATAAAGATTACTGGAAAGCTCGGCACTAACATCAGAAAATTCAATGACACTTTAATAGATGTCAAGATAGATAATGGCAAATTTATTATAGATTCAAAGAAGGATATCAAAAAAATGGAGAAAAAGGCAAGGAAGATAGAGCAGACAATGGCCGGTGAGCTTTCTAATGATATGGAGGGAGTCAATAAATACTTCGAGATAAACATGCAGATTGTATTTGCGCACTTTCCAATAACAATAGAAGTTGCAAATGGTATGTTTTATATAAAGAATATGATAGGCGAAAGGGCGAAGAGAGCCACAAAAATAATCAACAATACAAAAGTTGAAGTAAACGGACAGAAAGTAAAAATATATGGAACAAACAAAGACGATGTCACTCAAACTGCTGCCAATATAAGGAAAATATGCAAGATAAGGCATAAAGATAGCAGAGTATTCCAGGACGGCGTGTATTACTCTATGGAAGAGGCATAAATAATTCTGGCAATAAATAAAATTAAGAAATCTTTAATAAAGTAATAAAAATAAAAAATATAAAAAATAATAAAATAAATATTTATTTGACTGATAAGCATGGCGGAAATCAAAAAAAGAGATCATCCAACATTCAATGTTCCTAATTATGGCTCAAAGAAAAGAAAGGGGGTAAAGCCTAGATGGAGGAAGCAGAGAGGAATAGACAACAAAAAAAGGGTAAAGAAAAACTTCATGGGCGCAGAGCCTACAATAGGTTATGGTAACAAGAAAGAAGTAAAGGGGCTTAGAGCAGACGGAAGGAAGCCTTTGCTTGTAAACAGTGTGCAGGAACTTAGACAAAAAATCAGCGAGATGAAAACAGAAGAGGATAAAAAGAAATTTCTATTAATAATAAACCATGGCATAGGCACAAAAAAGAAGCAGGAAATGATAGAGCTTGCAAACAAAAGCAGTGTAAAAATAGCAAATAAAGGCCTTAATCAGGGTATTATCAGCAAATTTGCAGGCAAAGCAGCAGGTACAAGCCCAAACAACACTAAGTCAAAAAGATAAAAGTGAGATAAATGTCAAATAAACTTGTAAGGAGGATCGCAGCACATGTGTCAAACAAAGGACTTAACAAAGTAGTGTTGAAGCCGACCTCTATGGAAAGCATAAACAATGCGCTTACGCGCGATGATGTCAAGAAATTGATAAAGGACGGACATGTAATAATCAAGAAAGACATGCACAACATCAGCTTCCATTCAAAGGTTCTGAAAAGGAAAAGGATGGAAGGAAGGGCAAGAGGGCCTGGAAAGAAGAAAGGAACTAAGAAGGCCAGGGGGTTCGTGGACTACAAGAAAAGAATCCGCGGCCAGAGGCTGATACTGCACGAACTGAAGCAGAGCAGTATTATAGACAATAATTTATTTAAGGCATTCAACAGGCTTGTAAAAGGAAATGTTTTCCAGACAAAGACATCGCTGCTTAATCATATAAAGAGCAAGGGTGTGCCAATCAGTGAGGAAAAATTCAGCGAGCTGAAGCATATAGATACAAAAAGAAGATAAACAGTATATTTTACAAAGAAAGATTTTATGATAGAGATCAAAAAAAGAAGAAGGCAAGGAGTGACGAACTACAGGAAGCGCGTAAAGCTCCTTAAATCTGGACTGCCAAGGCTTGTCGTCAGGAAAAGCAACACCGGCATAATAATGCAGATAGTTGAATACTCAAAAACTGCAGACAAGATAGTGGTTGGCGTGGACTCGACAAAGTTGTCAGAAATCGGATGGAATCCGAAGGCAAATGCTCCAACAGCATATCTTACAGGCATGTATATTGCAAAACAGGCTAAGGCAAAGGCAGGAAGCATTGCAGGGCAGGACATAATACTTGATATAGGTTTATACAGACCGACGAAAAATTCTGTCGTCTTTGCAGCTGCACGCGGTGCAATTGACGGAGGCCTTAAAATAAGAGGTACAATAAATGTCGACAATGACAGAATCAACGGAAGTGCAATAGCGAAGTATGCTGAAAAAATGTTCGGAGAGGACAAGGATAAGTTCAATGTGCATTTCTCATCATATTTATCAAAGAAGATTGATGTCAAGCAGCTTGACAAGGTATTTGAA
>JAJYVI010000022.1 GCA_021792115.1 Microcaldota archaeon
AAATGAGGGGTAATAGCCATAGTTTTGATGTGCTGCCTTATCAGATACTTCCACAGGGAATAAAGGTCTCTGTTAAGAACATGGGGCTCTATTGATTGATCTCTGTCTGGCTGCTGCAATTATCATTTGTTATTATTACTACAAAGACCAGGTTTCATGGATGATAAATTAATTGTTGATAATAAGCTGTATGCTATAGAAGTAGGGCATACAGATTCAAAGCGCACAGGCTATGTTAAATTAAAGGCAGATAGGATAGTAATAAAAATACCTAGCAAAATTTCAAAGTATGAGCAATTTAACATGTATAGAAAATTAATTGAAAAAGCCCAAAAGTATCTGCATAAGCATAAAAACATGGAATTTATTGAAAAATCAAAGATTGATTTCTATGATAAGCAAACTGTAGAAATCATGGGTAGAGAATTCAGCATAAATATTATTGAAATTGATTCAAAGATATCTAAGGCTGCTATTGATGGAAATACAGTAAGAATATACCTTTCAAGCAGTTTGAGCAAAGAAAAGGCAAGTGCCATTGCATCAAATCTCGCAAGGCGGGCGATATCAGCAATTCTCCTTCCTGATTTCATATCAAGAGTAGATCAGTTAAATTCGCAGTTTTTTCAGTCAAATATAACTAATGTTAGGCTTAAGGACAATAATACTAACTGGGGAAGTTGCTCTAGCAAAAATAGGATAAATTTAGACTTCAGACTAGCTTTTGCGCCTGATAAAATAAGAGATGCAGTGATCATCCATGAATTAGCGCATACAGTCCATAGAAACCACTCAAAGAAATTTTGGAACCTTGTATATTCCATAATTCCTGATTACAAAGAGCGCAGAAAATGGCTAAGTGAAAATAAGCATAAGCTTGTACCAGGCTATAAATTTGACGGAATCAACTGATTCCTGCAATTCCTTCAAAATTATGCAGCTGTTTTCCTGCTTCATCGCTTGAATTGAATATGACTATTTTGATGTTGTTTTTTTCTGCAGTGGCAAGTATGCCCTGTATTGCAATGTCATTTAATATATCATCGGCTACAAGAATCTTTGACACTTCATAATTTTCAATCCCCATGCGCACATTTTCTTTGCCAAAGAAAGACTTGCCTATGCTTACCTGCCGCAAAAACTCTTCCATTAGATTAAACTCTTGCCTTAACCTCTGGCTTTTAAGCATTCCCTCTACTTCATTGCTTTTTATGAGCTCATAAAGACCTGATCTTTCAACATTGCTGACATTTACAAATGTGAGTTGTTTGCCAATCTTTTGCATCAAACCATTATCATCAATGAATTTTTTTATGTCATCTTTGGTAAATCCCGGCCCGCCAATTATCACAGTACTGACATTCATATTTTTTATTATTTCAATAATTTTAGAAAAATATTTTGTCTTTTGCTCCTGAAAATCTTTTTGCGTCATCCTTTTGCTAAGGCTGCTATAAATATCATTTATAAACTCTACCCCATACCCAAGCAGATATGCAAAAAGAGCCTTTTCATCATCTGCAAGCACAATGCCAAGATTTGGTTTCTTTGAGTCCCTCACTGCATCCTCAAGCGCTTTTATAAGGTAATTTGGCCACGGCTCCTGCTTTTTAATTTCAAGTATATTGCCTTTTTCTATGTTGACTGTATGGTAGCTGTGCAGCTGTATATATTTTAATGGGCTGCCATTTATTATTTTTCCAAGTATTCTAAGTCTTTCTGAATCCTTATCTATCTCTGTTTTTTCTACTTCTAGTTCTATCAGAACTTCCTTCAGCTCGCCCTCTCCTCCTAATTCTGGCTTAAATTTCCTCAATGACCGCGACTTTATTACATCCTTTGGGAATATTACTATCTGTGTATTTAGCATGTCATTGAAATTGTCTATTTTTATTTTAACAAGGTTTTCAGACCTGTCAAATTTTAATATCTTCATATGACTCATTACCTGGAAATAAATAATATAAAGATAAATAATAGATTAATTAATATTATTTATCAAAAATTGCTATTGTCGATAATATGGTTTTATCAGTAGAAATAATCAGGTCCTTTTTTGAAACATTTATAAAGGAATATAAATACCTTGCTATCTTTGTGTCGATGGCGCTTGAGTCTGCATCTTTACCAATACCAAGCGAGGTAATAATGCCTTTTGCAGGTATCCTTGCAAAGGAAGGTATGCTGAATGGGGTTGTCGCATTTATTGTGTCTCTGCTTGGCTCTGGTACTGGAGTCATGATAGATTACGCTATTGGCTATATTATAGGAAAGGATGTACTCTATAAACATTTAAAGTTTTTCCATGTTACAAAGCAGAATATGGACTCATTTGATGAATGGTTCAATTCAAATGGAGGCTTTGCAGTCTTTATTATAAGGCTTATTCCTGTAATCAGGGGTCTTGTAAGCTTTCCTGCAGGGATTAGCAGGATGGACATCAAAAAGTTCCTTTCATATTCGTTTGCAGGAATTTTTATATGGAATCTTGCATTAATGCTGTTCGGTTATTACCTCCTATCCGAAAACATCTCAAATCTAACAAATATGTTTATATTACTCGGAATCTTTGCACTATTTTTATACATAATATATAAAATATTCATGAATAAAGTAATTAGCGGCAAGAAGAAAAAGAACAGACAAAGCAAGTAATAATAACTTAATAATAATTAGTGATTGGTTGTATTATGCTTCTGAAACGATGAGAAGGCTGAAAAAGGCAAGCATACGCGTTACTGACATAGCAATGCAATACTGGTGCGAAAAGCAAATGGAACTAAATTACTTGTTTGGTCCGAGCTTTATATCACCTGATAAAGTGCATGCAGGAAAGGAAATGCATGAAAAGCTTGAAAGCGAAATTTCAGTACCAATTACACTTCAACCAAAAAATTATGCAGATTATCTATTCAAGGATTTTTACAAAGGGTATACTTCCATGAGCTTGTTGGATAAGAATAAAAAAGCAAGAGAAATATCTATATATGGTATGGTGGATAATTTCAAACTCATTGGGAAAATTGATGAAGTGGATATAAGCAATGCATCTGCTGTTATTGTAGAGAATAAAACCAGGGAAAGTGACAAGATTCCGTCAGAAGCGCAGACTCTTACAAATAAGATTCAAATAATAATATATAGGAAACTGCTCAATGATATATTGCAGGATAGATTTGGCTATGAAAAGTTCAGTGCGACATATTCTCTTAGCAAGATGTATCTTAGTGATGAATTTATGGTTCAGTTGGATGCACTTGGCATTGAAAAGAGTTTGCAGAGCTTAAATGAAATCTCAAGAAAATTTTTTGACTCTATTGCGCATATAAAAAACCTGAATGACGAGATGTACCTAAGGTACATTAACAGAAATACTGGGGAAGTAATGAAGTCTATCACGATAAAATATGACGAAAGCTATGCGAATGAGATTCTTTCATTCACAATGAAATATTGGCATGGTGCAAGGCAGGCATTGCCTGTTCCTGAAAAAGAAATATGGAAGTGTTCATTCTGCAAGTTTCGCGGAAAAGAATGTAAGGTGTGGTATAATGGAGCTGAATAAAGATGAGCTTAGAAAAAACTTTTCAAAAGATTTCAGGAAGTATTACAGTGTAGAAACTTTTAAAAATGAAGGGTTTGAAAGGAAACAATGTACAGTCTGCAAGAAATTCTTTTGGACACCTGATAGTAATAGAAATTTGTGCGGGGATCCATCGCATGAACCTTATTCATTCATGAAGAAAAAGCAGAAGGATGTTGAGTATGGAGAATTATGGAATATCTTCTCGTCTTTTTTCAAAAGCAGAGGCCACGCGGTCATTGAAAAATATCCTGTTGTGAGTAGATGGAGAAAGGATTTGTATTATACAATAGCATCTATACAAGATTTTCAAAGAATTGAAAATGGAAGAATGTCATTTGAATATCCTGCAAATCCCCTTGTAGTGCCGCAGATATGCCTTAGATTCAATGATATATCAAATGTAGGAATAACAGGAAGGCATATGACTTCATTCATGATGGCAGGCCAGCATTCATTTGATTATCCGAAGCAAGGTTATTGGAAGGATGAAACAATAGAGCTAAATTTTGACTTTTTGGTAAATAAGCTGAATGTTAATAAACAAGATCTTACATATGTTGAGGATGTATGGGCAATGGGCGATTTTTCTGAATTCGGTCCATGCCTTGAAAGCTTTTCAAACGGGCTTGAGCTTGTAAATAGCGTTTTCACTGAATTTGAATTTGATGGTCATATAAAAGAACTTGGGTCAAAGGTAGTGGATGTAGGATGGGGGTTTGAAAGGCTCATGTGGTTCCATTCAGGGGCGCAGACAGCATACGATATAGTATTCAAGAAACAGTTAGAATATATACATAGGCATCTTGGAATAAATCCTGATTATAATCTTTATGCAAAAATAGCAGGAATTTCAGGAAATATAGATCTCAGCGAAGGAAATGGTGGGCAGCAACTGAAGGAGTTGACAGAAATTGTAAACAAAAAAGATTACGATGAAATCATAAAACCTATGCAAGCGTCGTATATTATTTCAGATCATCTGAGAACGCTATTGTTTGCAATAACAGATGGTGCATTGCCAAGCAATATAGGAGGAGGATATAATCTCAGGGTTTTGCTTAGGCGTGTATTTGACATTGCAGAGGAATATGGTTCAAACATAGATCTTATCAAAATTCTTGAATTGCATGCAAATGATCTTAAAGCAGTATACAAAGATATTGATCAGGATTTGAGCGAGATAAGCAAGATATTTGATATTGAAAAGGAGAGATATTCTAATACAAAAAAAGCATCAGTAAAAATTATCAATGCATTAATAGACAAAAAAGAAAGCATAACTCCAATGAAGCTAAAAACGCTCTATGAAAGCCATGGTATTACACCAAGTTTTATCCAGGCTATTGCCAAAGAGAAGCATATCAAGATGGAAATGGATGATTCATACATGGATCTGCTTAAAAATGATTTCATTGAAAAGCAAGGAAATAAGCATAACATAGAAATTGATCTCGATGGAATCCCAAAAACAGAGAGGCTGTATTATGAATTTAAGACGGAAGCAGATGCAGAGGTTTTAAAAGTAAACAAGAATCTTGTAGTGCTTGACAGAACTGTATTTTATCCAGAAGGCGGAGGCCAGGAATCTGATACAGGCGAGATTGGAGGCATTCCAGTAAAAGGCGCTAATGCAGTCGGGGGCATCGTGATACACGAGCTTGAGCATGCCCCAGGGTTTAAAGTAGGCGAAAGAGTCAAATGCACTGTTAACCAGGATAGGAGAGTGCGGCTCATGGCACACCATACTGCTACACATTTAATAAGCAATGCATGCAGAAGGATTCTTGGAAAACATGCATGGCAGGAAGGATCTCTTAAAACATATTCTAAGGCCCATATAGATATTTCACATTACCAGAAAATCACAGACGATGAAATAAGGCGCATAGAAAAATTAGTCAATGATAACATAGTAAATGGAATAAAAGTAGGCATGGAAGAGCTTGAAAGAAAAGAAGCTGAAAAACAATTTGGCTTTGCAATATACCAGGGGCACGGGGTGCCTTCCAAAAAGCTCAGGATAATTGAGATAAAAGATTTAAACGGTAATATTATTGATGCAGAGGCATGTGGCGGCCTGCATTTAATAGGCAGAGAGTCTAGCATAGGGCTTGTCAAGGTAATCAGGGTGCTAAAAATACACGATGGTGTGAGCAGGATAGAATTTGTTGCAGGCCTTGCAACTCTTGACTATTTCAATAATATGCAGTCCCAGGCCCAGGCTACTGCGCAGGCGATAAATTCTGACTTTGACAAGGTGTATTCAAAAGCAGTCCAGCAGTTCAATGAGATTCAGGAGTATAGGAAAGATGTAGAGGCATTATCAAAAGACCTGGCTGAGTATGTGTCTGACGACATTCTTTCAGTATCAAAAAAAGGAGATATCCTAATCAAAAAACTTGAGTGCAGCAGGAGGACGTTAAGGGATATAACAATAAAAATTGCAGATAAGAATCCAGGGATACTTGTTCTTTCATACAATAACAGCTTTGAAATAGTGTGCATTGCTGGAAAGGATTCCAAAAAAAGCGCGATTGAATTTGTCAAGGCCAATTCAGCAGATATACTTGAAAACAGTATCTTTGTTGGCGGAGGCTCTGATAGAATCTGTGAAGGAGTACTTAAAATCAATCCTGCTTGAAGTAGCTGCTCAGTTTTCTCTGCGAGGCAAGCCCTGCAAGCATTCTGCTATTCTTAATCCAGGCTGCAGGAGCTATAGCAAATTTTTGGGATATTAGCGTATTTATTTCTGCTGTGCTGTTAATAATTTGAGCAGGGCCTGATAGTATCTGTCTCAGATGCTCCCTTATCTGCCATACTCCTACTGGTATTGAATAATCTTCATGTATCTCTCTAAGTATAATTACTGATGCCTGCCTTTGCATCTGCTTCAGCTTTTCTGTAACTGCTACTCTTGCAGCATAATATCCACCACCAATCTCTGCATATGTAGACCTGCCTTTGTATCCTTCATATGATGAACACATAAGTATTTCTGAATCTCTGTTCCATGACGTGTCTGGAAACCATGCTTCTATTGATTCATACTCCCATGCACCAGGGATAAAAAAGATTAGCCAGTGGTTGTCAAGTGCAATGCCATGATATGCATATATTGTGTCTATTTGTCCGTAGTCTTTTATTTTTTCCCTTATGCTTTTTGATATAATATCATCAACTCCTGTAATGCTCCACCTTGTAGGGGTAAATTTCCTTTTACCCTTCAAGCCGAATAAGCCTGCAGACAAGCCTTGCTGCAACTTTGATAAAGGTATATTATGCTTGCTGTAAAGCTCAAGTATAGAATCTGCAGCAGTAGCGTCAGTATCATTATGCAGATACTCTATATCCTTATTAGCTTTCATATTCTGCAATTCAATACTTTGTATCTGGGCACTAGGCCCGAAAGGCTGTGTTATATCATTAAAAGACATTTTTACAAATGGTTTTTTTAAAAGTGCCATATCCATGTCCGCAGGTCGTTCTGCAAGCGCAAGCTCTTGTACCATCTCTTGTATTTTTCCCTTTTCAATATCAAATATGTTTGAAACATACATTCCCCGTACAAGTTTTGATCGCATGTCTATTATCTGACCCAAGCTTTTGCCTGCCCAGAGCTCCGGAGATCCTAGCAATGATGTATCTCCGAATTCTGACGGCAGCATTGGACCTATGTAAACCTTAGGGTATCCAAATGATCCTATAAATATATCTGTTGGGGATGAACCATATATCTCTAGTTTACCCATGTTTTTTGCGATATTTTTTGTATAGTAATAGCTTAGTAACCGCGAATTTTTCATGCGTTTGTATACTTCTTGCGAGCGCCTTATTGCAAAATCCTGTTTGTTATCCGTTGATGTGTTCTCCATTGGCTACACTGCAATTTATAATTTAATTAAATTTTAAAAATAAATAAGTTGCCATATAAATTAATAAGCATAAATTAAATTGCAAGATGAATTATATGCTAAAAACAAAAATAATAGTTACAAATGGTCCCTCTTTAAAGTCGGCCAAAGTCCTAAGGTATATTGTTAAAAATACAGATGTAATAAGATTTAATTTTTCGCATGCAAAAGAATTTGAAATACTTGATACAATAGAAAAAATAAAGAAGGTATCTTCAGAACTGAAAAAAGAAATTGCAATTCTTGGAGATCTATCAGGTCCGAAGATAAGAATAAAAGATTTAAGCGGATTCGACCATGTAAAAAAAGGGGATGAAGTAAATATTTTGTATGGCAAAAAAGAATCTCATAGCGTTGCAGTCGGCGAAAAAAATATTTATTTAGATTACAAGCTTTCTGATAATATAAAAAAGAATAATATAATATTCTATGGAGACGGCGAATTAAAATTCATAGTGAATGGCATTTATGATAATAAGATAGTTGCAAAGGCAATGAATAGTTCTACTGTTAAGTTAGATAAAGGGATAAATGTTTTTGGATCAAAAGTAAACCTTGCACCACCTACTGCAGCAGACTTAAAATTCTTGAAATTTGCTGTTAAGAATGATTTTGACTTTATTGCAGTTTCATTTGTAAAGTCTCCTGAAAATATCAAAAAGATACGCAGGATAACAAGAGATATAGATATAATATCTAAAATAGAGACTCTGGAGGCGGTTGACAATATTGATGGAATAATCAAAGAGTCTGATGGGATAATGGTTGCAAGAGGTGATCTAGGCCTGCATGTTGGAATTGAAAAATTGCCGATAGTGCAGCAGTATCTCTTAAAAAAATGCAGCGAATACCGCAAACCAATAATAATAGCTACCCAACTGCTTAGCAGCATGAAGGATAATCCATTCCCTACAAGGGCGGAAGCTAATGATATTGCAAATAATATCCTTGACAAGGTAGATTGCGTTATGCTGAGCAATGAGACTGCTGTAGGAGACTATCCTATAGAAACAGTTGATACTCTGAGGAAAATAATAAGCAATGCAGAAAGTTTCATTAAAAATGAGAGTGATATCAACAGAAAAGAGCTTGGAATAGATTCAATAAAGGTAAACAAGGTAAATGTAGCAATTAGCGTTGCTGCAGCAGATATTGCAAGAAAATTCAAGACCGACTGCATATTTGCGCCTACTCAAACAGGAGCTACCGCAAAAATACTATCGTCATTGAAATCTCAGTCAGACATAATTGCATTGACAAACTCTGAAAAAGTAAGGAAGAGACTTGGGCTATGGTATGGAGTAAGAACTATGCCAATAAATAAGTATGAAACAACAAATCAGATGATAGAAAACGTCAAAGAAATTGCAAAAAAGGAAAAAATAAATAGGTTTATTATCGTATCAGGTACTCCTAATAAATTAGGAACTACAGATACACTGAAATACATTGAAATGGAAAAGGAAAAAATAAAGATTAATAAAGGAAAAAATAAAAATTAGTAAAAATAAAGCAATAAAATGCAGCTATAAAGCTGCGATTGCATTATATAATTACTTGCTTATTCCGACAATAATTGTTTCTGAGACGCTTTTTACTCTTGTATAGTTTACACTGTTTTTGTTTATCATATCCGGCGTCTTTTCACTTCTTATAATATTATCTATTTTGGTCAATAGCAGGCTGTGCACTGCACCTTGTTCAAAATCAATAATCATGTCTTCTACCTTTCCAAGAATTTTTCCTGTTGTTGTTATTATTTCCTTGCCATATAAATCTGATAATAATACTGCCATATAACCACTATTTTATATAATTCTCTGGTTAAATTTAAATACTTTATTGAATTTTAAGCAGCAGTCTAAGAATCGTATATTTCTCAATAGGTGTATTTTTTTGTACTTTCAGCTTTGAATACTTTTGCTTATTTTATCCTCTTTATTCTTTTTGAAGCGAATATCCTTACTATATATTCACTTAGCTCGCCAAGAAATTCCTTTTCATTTGCCTCTAATTGGCGTAACTCCTGCTTCTCAAATAATTTTTTATTGCATAAAACAAGATATTGCAAGTACTCCTCAGTGAGATAATAGCTCTTTTCACTGCAGTTCTTGCATTCATAGATAGGTGCTATCGGTACTTGTCCTTTTTCAATGTTGATAGACCTTGCAAGAGCATCAGACCCACAATAGGGGCATTGTTTTTTAAGTTTTATTTCCTCATATGGTTTTTCTACTTTATCTGCTTTCTCAGGCAATGAATTTAAGAATTCTGATAAAGCAGACTCAAGGTTTCTACTCTGCAAGATGGATATACGCATGACTGCGCCATTATCATCAAATATTGTTTCTAAAATCTTATTGTTTGCAATCTCAAATAGCCTTATTCGTCTATTTGTGCCCTCGCTATATTCTATCTTAAGCCTTTCTGACTGTTTAGACAATACTACCTGAATTCAATCACCAGACTCAAATAAATAAGCTTCAATATCCTCTTTAAGTATTGTTTCCCTATTTTTTTTCTTCGCTCTATCCACAGCATATTTTGAGATTATCTTTGCTTTTTTTTCAAGTATATCTATAATCTCATCAATCGCGTTTTCGCTTAAAGTAATATCTTTCTTCTTGGCAACCAGTTTTTTTATTGATTCCTTAGATATTATTTTTTTCTCAGTACTCAAGATCATCATCACTAATCAGATAAAAGTCTCATCACAGGATAATATTTACATATAGGAATATAATAATATTGCCTAAAAACCGATTGCTAAATTTAATGAGCTTGAAGCCATATAAATAATTACTGAAATACGGGTCCGGCGGGATTTTCATAATTTTGGTATTAATTTTTCCAAAATAATATTTTGAACCCGCGACCTTTAGCTTAGAAGGCTATTGCTCTATCCAAGCTGAGCTACGGACCCAGATATAAGTATTATTTATTACTTGCGCAAAGAATTTAAATTGCTCTTGTTTTTAGTATTAAAAAATATTTTTGTATTTGCTGTAATTATTTGCGCTGCCCTTTCAAAGTCAATTCCCTTTATCTCTGAGACCATTCTGATTGCATTCTCTACGTAAATTGGGCTTTTGCTTGCAGCGGGTGCATCACTTTCAACCATTATATTTGAAATTGGCATCTCTTTTATTACCTCCATTCTTCGTGCTGAAGGCTGCGGAGGCACGGATATCATATAATTATTCTCTTTTATGTAGTCTATGTCATCTAAGCCCCCTTCAAAGAAATGGAAATGCACCTTTTCAATATTTTTAAACTCTAAAATTGATATCACCTCTTTTATAGAATTCCTAGAATGTATAGAGACTGGCAAATGGACATCTGCAGCTAGATCAAGCATTTTTTCAAATATCTCAATTTGTTTTTGTTTTTTTGAATCATTTTCTGCGATAACAAAATCAAGCCCTATTTCGCCTATCGCGACAATCCTGCTAAGATTATCTCTTGCCAGTTTTATATTGAAATTTAATTCATCATCACTGATTATAAGTGCAAATTGTGGGTCTATTCCTAAAGCAGGAAAAATGTTCTTATTATCGCTTATATTAAGGGTTTCAAGATTCGACTTTGTATCAATGCCATTTGTAATCAGTGTTTTTACACCATATGAAATGAACTCTGCAAAGCTTTTACGCTCAATTAAGTCTAAGTGGCAGTGTGCATCTGCCATTTCTGTTTTCTGCTTTTTGAGTTCCCGATTCCTCAATATCTCTTTTTGCATGTTTAAAATTCAAATCTAATATATTTAATATTTTTTGTTATTTGAATCATGTACTGTGTTGTTAACACTTGGAAAATACTGCGTTTTATAGGCTATGAATGATACAAATCGATATTGTAAACTATAACCTGTTATTGCTCTCCCGTCGAATTTACCAAAACTAATATATTTTTTTCTTATTAATAATATATATTTTTAATATATATTTTATTTTAATATATTTTTTATTTTTGTATTATATTTTCCTGTATTCCTACGATACTTTGTATCTGGGAAGGGCTTTGCAGGTGTTGGAAATTGCAGTAGCAGGAAAATAATGCCTAAAATATATGGATAAGGCAGACTCATTTTTGGAATGATGTCATATTAATATTTGGTAAAAGGTGGTAGTAATGGAAAAATTTAGAAATAAGACAGCCGACAGAAAGCTTCTTCTTGCAGTTTTAAAAGGTAATATTGATGATGCAGTAAATGCAATTAATGAGGGTGCATACCTATATTCAAGGTATAGGAACAATGATACAATATTACATAGGGCTGTAAAGAAGTGTGATGCTAGGATGATAAAATTTATAAATAGCAATGCAGACCTACGCCACCTGAAAAATAATCGTGGTAGAACCCCGTATCAAGAGTCTATATACTTGGATCATAAAAAGAATAACTCAAAAGACATTCGTGAGATAGAAGATTTAGTCTTTTATAAGTTCCTTAGGATAAGTAAAATGTAATTATAATGCATAGCCAGCATGTGTATATAAATGGTATATAAATGATGATAAATATCAAAGTTATTCCTAATGCAAAGTCTGCTTCTATAAATGCAAATGGTGGAGCAGAATATTCCATTCGTGTAGATGCGCCTGCATATGAAGGCAAAGCAAATAAAAGGCTTATTGAAATATTATCAGACTACTTCAAAGTCCCTAAATCCCATATAAAAATTATAAAAGGGATATCAGCAAAAAACAAATTGGTTGAAATCGATATATAGTGTTAAGGACTCACGCTGATTATCAGGCAATGCTCTAAATAAGATATATTGCAAATGTTTTTATACGTTTTACTTACTAATATTTAACATATAATCCTATTGCAGAACATTGGCGCTCCCGGCGCAGACATGTTCAGCATGAATTTAATAAGGATAAACCTAAATTTAAAATTTATAATCTATAATTTATACCTGTAATTAAAATGATAGCATGACTCATGTATATGAAGTAAAGGCAGCAGAACTTGTAAAGTCTACTGCAGGCAAGCTAAAAAAACTGATTGCAAAACCAGATTATGTAAACTATGTGAAATCTGGAGCTAATAAAGAAAGAGTACCAGACGACCCTGACTTTTGGTTTGTGAGGAGCGCATCAGTGCTAAGGCAAATTTATCTTAATGGTCCAGTCGGAGTTTCGACTTTGAGGACAAGATATGGGTCAAGAAAAGAGCATACTGTACACAGGAGGCATCATGCAAAGGCAGGTGGAAGTATTATAAGAGACATATTAAATGAGCTTGAGAAGCAGGACTTTGTCAAGAAAACTGCCAAAGGTCGCGTAATTACTCAAAAAGGGCAATCCTTCCTCGACAAGGTAAGCGCAGAGATAAGCAAAGGTAGTTCAAATGAGCAGCGAGTACGACAATGATAATGATTATCAAAAAGAAATTAAAAAAAGATTATCAAAATCAATAAAGGAAATGCAAATTGAGGAGCAAAGAAAAGAGCTTATGAAGCAAGTTCTTGATACTAACGCATTTCAAAGGCTCATGAATGTAAAGATCTCAAACCATAATCTTTATATACAAGTTGTGAACGTGCTTATATCTTTCATGCAATCTGGACGCATTTCAGGTAAGCTGTCTGAAGACC
>JAJYVI010000023.1 GCA_021792115.1 Microcaldota archaeon
TTTCAAATACAACACATATTGCTGCGCAAATAAATCAAATGATGCCTGGAGCAGATGCAAAAGTTTCCAAAGTTAATTCAAACAATATATCAGTAACAATAAATGCAAATACCAGCCTCTCTAATGCAGAATTATCTCTGCTTAAGATCTATGCACAGTACAAAAATTACTCAAATGCAACACTTATGGTAAGCAAAGACCAGATACTGCTGCAGAACAAGAGTATCACAAATGCAACGCAAGTAGAGAGCAATGAAACAACACAAAAAGCACTGCAGGAAAAGTTTCTTGCGCAGATGGATTCAAGCCTTAAATCAGAGCTTGGCATACTTTCCAGCATAATATCAACTCCTCAGTACAACTCAAGCAATGCTGCTGAAATAATGTCTGTTGCGCAAGCATCATATACAAATGCATCGACTGTTTACAAGAAAAACACGCTTGCTGCATTAGACAAAATTGTTCCATACACATCATATTCTTACAATGCAATTACCCCTAGCTTAGGACAGTACTTTCTGAAGAAAATACAGCAGGTGGTAATAATATCCTTTATACTTGTGGCTATTGCAGTATTCGTAATTTTCAGGAATCCTGCGCCGTCGCTTGCAGTTATATTTGGAGCAGGAAATGATATTATTGTCGCACTAGGTGCAATGGGGGCATTTGGGATACCTCTTGGAGTTGCATCAATCGGTGCGCTGCTTATGCTTATAGGGTATTCTATGGACACTGACCTGCTTGCATCTGTGCGTATACTAAAAAGGAGCGAGAGTACTGCTTCTGAGCGTGCATTCGCAACAATGAAAACAGGTCTTACAATGACAGGTGCTGCAATAATTGCATTTGCAGTACTGTTTTCAGTTTCATACATAACAGGAATCTCTACTTTTTTTGAGATTTCTGCAGTCATGCTGTTTGGTCTGCTTGGAGATATCTTCACGACATGGTTTGGGAATACTCCTCTTATATTGTGGATTAAACACCGTCATGATATGCGCAAAAGCATCTAGCATCAATGTAGAATGCTTTGCACATCTTGCATATTATAAAGTTACTGCTTATACTTATGATTCAGATGCTGCAAGATATTTTATTAAACAAGAAGCTGTAGATTATTAGATACTATAGACCTTAGTTATATTAGGATACAGCTGCCCTTCTTCAGATAGCATAAGAACATTATACCCCATATACTGGAGGTATTTAAAAACAAAGTGCCTTGCTCCGAACCCCGTAGTCTTTGAGTGTACCAGGAATTCTGGCGTGACTGCTATCATTGCTCCTGAGAACACAAGCTTGCCTTCTCTTGATATGACAACTGCGCCATCTATATTAAGCATCTGCAAGAAACTACTGAAAGGTATTTCATCAATCTCCCTTCCTTGGAAAAGCTGTATATTTGATACAGTAAGTATTGCCTTGTCCTTTTCAAGCTTTGACTTGTCTGCAAATACGATCATCGTACCTCTTTTCCTTACCATGAGCTGCGTTACAGCCTCTGCTATTTTGTACTTTGCCTTATCACTTAGCTTGGTGTTGTTCTTTGACATCTCATCTATAATGCTTGATATTGGGATAGACTCCCACTGGCCTTCCTTATATATATCAAGCAGGACGTATTTTCCATTGATATAATACTTTATGACTTTGTCAAATGGGCCCTCGATTATTATTCCTATTGAATCTGAATCTTTCGTCTCCTTTATCAGCTCTGCATGCGTATCTGATGAAATATTCACGCCAAGAAATGATCCATTGAATGAAAAATTAAGTATGCCTTCTGAGCCAAGCAGGAAATAATACTTCTTGAACTTAGCACTATTTAATGTATCAATGTTAAGGTACTTGTCAACATACTCGAAGTGAGAATTGAACTCATTGTCAAGCTTTGAATATTTAAGTATCACATCAAGTTTAAGAAATTTTGCCAAGGACTCAAGCGTGTCTAGAGTCGTATTCATATTCAAGTACTTTGATATGTTGTTAGTTATCTTGGTTAGTTCGTTTTCAATCTTGGCATTTTTTCCTTTTACCTCAATATTTTCCTCCTCAAATTTTATCTTCCCTATAAGCAGGTTCTCGGGTTTCTCATTTTCATTTATAAGTATAGAAATTTTCCATGGCTGATTTTCAAAGCTATTTGATGAACTTAGATTTCTCATTATCTGCGGGATATGCAAGAGGTTATTTATTGCCTTTGGATTTTTTGAATATTTTCTCCTGAATTTTTTGATTACGTCAAGCCAGAGCTTGTAAAAAGACAGCGCCTGCTTTTGTTTTTTTGCTATGTGAGAATCATTATAAGTTTTTTTAGCCATTTCAGCACCATGCTTTATCTTTTAGATAAGGATTAATTAGAATTTATTATAACAAAATAATTATAACATCTGCTACTATTTATAACACAGCTTAATGAAGTGCTTTGCCGTTGCAAAGACGCTTATATTATACAGAAAGCTGATATTATCCTATTATAAAATTAGCAAAGCAAATCTATTTATTGATGTTGTTCAAGATGCATACAAAAGTAAGCTGTTTGTCAGATTAGACTCAATTAGGCTCTATTGAGCAGGCTCAAACAAATGCTACCTGATTATTTTTGTACTGATTGCTGCTCTGATTCAGAAGCAGGCTTTATCCAAAGCTCTGCATATCTCAGAACAGGTCCAAGAAAAATTCCCACCATTGGCAATTTAGATTCTATTTGCCTCATAAAGCTTATATTTTTTTGAGTCAAGAGCCTAAACTTTACCAAAAGTATAGGATAGAGCACAATTGTAAGGGCCAAGTTTGCAATAAGTACATAATATGAATTATGCATTGCAAATGAAAGCAAATATAGAACACTGAAAAGTAGTATGCTGGGGAGGATCATTAATACTATCTTGCGCTCAAGTTTTACAGAAAATCTGTCAGAAAGGACTTTAAGGAATACTGCATTGGAGACAAGAGGCATAATGAAAAACAGCAGCACAAGCACACCTATTGTTTTGAATAACGGCGTGATTAAAAATAGAAGGAGGAATTCTATAAAAATCACTAAGAGTTGATAAAGCATAAAACTTTTTGTATCGCCATGGCTTACAAGAAGAGCAGTCGAGAAATTAGTTATTGAAAAAAGCCCGAACCCGAGCAGCATAATCTGCAGATACGAATGCGCGAGCATGTACTGGTGGGAAAACAGCAGGCGCGAAAGAGGTGTTGCTGATGAAATTGCATAGACGAGGAATGGGATGAGAAACAATAGCATATAGTATAATGCGCTGTTGAAAATGCTGTTTATTTTATGCTTAATGTCATTGCTGCGGAACATGTTTGAAAGTATTGGCACCATCACAAATGTTGTAGAAAGTATTAGAGTTTCTACTATCCTTGCTATGCGGAAGGATGCACTGTAATTCCCAAGGATAAATGGAGTGACATATGTGCCTAAGTAAATTACTGAAAAACTTGAAGCGCCGAGCACTGCAATGTTTGACACCATGATCGGGAATGAATAAGATATAAGGTCTTTTAGAGCCTGCACAGTTGGCGAAACGAGCTTTAATTTAGTCTGCTTCAGTAAAAATATGATTCCTACGAAGAAGCCGACGAGGATTCCTATAAGCATGCCTAGCATTGCGCCGAAAACATTGTAGCCAAGCAGGACAAGGACCACTATGCTTGCTATCTGAGCTGATGAGAATAAAACATTAACGATTGATGCATGCTTTGTCTTGTTTATTGCAACGAGTGCAGAGAGCGTTATATTGTTAAGCACAAAAACTAGCACTATCAGTGATGTAAGTTCAAACAAAAATGCAAGGTTATGATGCAGCGCTAGCGCAGCAGGATACAGCGAGGCCATATAGCTGCTTAAAAGAATGCCTATTATTGACACTGCCGCGCCGAAAATAATTGCAAGAGAATAGCCAGTAACAAGTATTTCATTAAAGCTCTTTTTGTCCCCAAGCTTGTTCCTGAAAGCAGTGCCTATGCCAAAGCTTCCTGCTATTCCAAGGATAACATAAAATGAGAAGAGTACAGTATACAAACCAAAATTGCTCACACCAAGAGATCGCGCAAGAAACAGTATAAGAATGAATGACATTAATGAAGCATACAGCTTGCTCAGGGTGTACTGCATTGTGCTTTTTGCTGCATTTATTCCAAAATCCTGCGTGCTGTCAGGCCTTTTGCTTTGCTCTGACTTGTTTATACTCGTTGACATTAAATTCCTGCCTAAAATATACAGATTTTATATTTATCCTTTATTAGCTTTATTAATATTTGCTAAAATTTTTCAAAATTTAACATGCGCCTAGAAAACCAGCACTACCCCTGTTATCACTACAATTAAAAGCCCAAGAATCTGTAGTTTTGAGAATTTATCCTTGAAAAATATATATGCAAATATGCCGATCAGGGCAGGCAGTATGCTCAGAAAAATGCTTGCAAAAACAAGATGCTTGGCATAGTCCAGCATAGTAAAGAATATATTGCCTATGCCGTCAGCAAATGACGAGACCACTAAAAGCACAACTGCAGCAATGCTCAGTTCTTTGTTAAAGATATGGCCGTCTTTCAGCTTCTTTTTTTGATTCTTCCATATTTTTGTTGTATCAAACCATAACAAAAACATGATGCCAAATATAAATGACAGCAGCCTTGCAATAAATATGATTGAGAGAGAATTAAAATTTGCATTCAATAGGAATGTTATTATAAACCAGTATATAGACCAGGACACATTTGCAAATATTGTGGGAATAAATTTCCTGTTCAATTCCAGTTTGTCATTGCTTATAATAAGGAATGTACCTGTTATCAGGAACAGAAGGGCAATCATCTCTATAAAAGACAGCTGCTCATGTATTACAAATATTCCAAAAGCTATAAGCATTGCAGGCTGTATCTGGGCCAATGCGAATGTATTTGTGACCTGCTCTGTCTTAAGGGTTTTGAAATTTAGCACATATCCCAGCAATAAAAATATGCTTGAAATGCCTATTGCGAAATCAAGCTTGTAGTTTGACAAGGTCGCAAATAACACTGCAGGGTTCGGAAGCAGAACCAGTAGCATAGGAATTGCTCCAAGTCCTATAGCAAGAGCGCTGATTTTATGATAGTCAAAGTATGCGCTTGCATACTTATAAATTATAGAACTTATGAAATATGAAATAGTCGTAAAGACTGAGAATAGTATAAAGTTCATAAAACCAGCTTATTGCAGAACTGCAGTGCTCGGCGCTTTGGCTTAACTTACAATAAAGTCCTTCGCACTTTTGCTGTCTGGAAATGCCCTTCCATTTGATGCCTCCACAGGCAGCCCTAATTCATTCGATATTCTTGAAATTTCATTCATATCAATAACTCTATCTGAAAAGAGCTCAATGAATTCTACATTTCCGGCGCGCACCCTTTTTGCAACGAATTCTATGTTTTGAGTCATACCTGCTCTTTTTACTTTTACAGAAATCGCGCCTCTTTCTATTATTTGCCTCGCAGTTTCAGATAACATTTTTGCATCCACCATTTGAATATTGCCATTTTTTGTATTAGCTATACAATTTACTGCTATGATTATTATATTTATTTACATAGTTATAAATACATTGTCCGCTTGCGCATCCTCGTTTGAGAAAAACATGCACTTGCTAAGAAAAGCTGAAATAGGATAGAATAAAATATAAAATAATGATGCTATGGATTACAAATTCAGGAGATTTTATATACACAAAGAAAACCAAAAACTACCTAATGGAACGTCTGGTGTATTTGAATACATGGTCCACCATGGAGGCGTAATTATACTCGCAATATACAACGGTAAAATTGCAATGATTAAGGAGTACAGGACCAGCATAAAGGCATATATTTACGAGCTACCAGCAGGCACTCTTGAAAAAAATGAGAGGCCTAAAGAAAGAGCGATAAAAGAACTTATGGAGGAGACAGGACTTATAGTTAAGAGCGAAAATATAAGATTCTTGTTCAAGTCATATCCAAGCGTTGGGGTATCAAATGAAATGCAGTATTTTTACCTTGCATTTCCTGAAAAAAAGCATGCACAAAGGCTTGAGCATCATGAAATCATAAAAGTCGAATTTATCACGCTTGATAAGGCAATAAAGAGGATAAAAGATAACAAAATTGTAAATGGCCCTATGATACAAGCATTGCTGTTTTATAAGGAATTTATTGCAAAAAATAGAGAGAAGTAGAAAAATAAGAATTATGAATTATGAAAAGAATAAAAAAAGAAAAATAAAAAATTAGCTTTTTGCGTAATTCAATCCTGTGCCTATAAAGGATATGATGAACCCTACCAGCACCAGAAGGAAATACGGGGATGTGTAGTACAGAGCGATCAGCGATGCCGCAGAAACAAGTGTCATAAGCACTGCGCCATTTGCCATCATCTCATGCTCAACACCTACAAGATGCGCGAAGCTTATCAGGAATAATGAAATAGAGGATATTACTGCAGCTCCGAACAGCAAAGGTGACCATAAACTTGCTGACCCGCTAGCCCAGAAAGGATTTGAAAATAATCCCTTAGATGAAAAGGCTAACCAAAGGAAGATAAGGCTTCCTACGAATTCCAAAATAAAAACTGACTTATTTGTTTTCTTCGCCATTTTTATCACATTATTAAATTAGATATCAACAGCAATATTCTTAAATGTTTTTTGCAGTTCATTTAAAAACGAAATGCGGATTTTTTTCTAAAAAGAGCAATATAAGTTAGGTAAACAGATTTTAAAGATTTGATATATATATTTTCACAAATTATATTAGAAATTAATTTGATGATTTCTTGGCACAGAAAAAGGTAACTAAAAAACAAATTGTAGAAGCTCTGCGCAAATGCTTTGATCCTGAAATAAAGGCAAATATCGTTGAAATAGGGCTAGTTTACGATATAGCAATCGATAATGACAATAATGTTGACATTAAAATTACAATGACCTCGCCTATGTGTCCATTTACATACATGATACTTGCACAGATACAAGAAAAAGTTGAGGCAATTAAAAATATAGGAAAACTGAGACTGAATCTTGTATGGGATCCTATGTGGAACCCTGGAATGATGGATAAAAATCTTCAGTTCAAAATAACTAAAATATAATTTTGTTCCATGCGGCATCTTCTGCTGTTAAAGCATTGAAAACTTTCACACACCTTGTTAAAGCATGCTAAAATTATTCCTTGCATTCCAATAAAGATACTGCTGCGCATAGCCTGCATATTTCCCCCATTTATCAGCTGCGAAATCATGCAGTCTTTCAATGCTTATAGTAGTGCCCTTGAAATAAACCTTTTCAAGAATCCTCTTTATCCATACATCTATTGGAAATGCATCAAGCTTGCCATAGCCCATAAGGGCAACGCAGTCAGCTATCTTATCACCAACCCCTTTAATCTGCAGAAGTTCATCCTTTATATCACTGCTGTCCTTATTTTTCAGCATGCGCAAATCAAGATTGTCTGTGCAATATTCAATTGCATGCAGCATGTATCTTGATCTGAAACCTAAGCCTGCAGCCTTAAAATCACTTTCATTAGCATCTAAAAAATCATCAAGTGATGGAAACTCCTTTCCAAATTGCGTCACCTTGCCGAATCTTTCAATTAGTCTTAGCGTTGAATTCCTTATTCTTTTTATATTATTGTTTTGCGATATTATAAATACAACTAAGGTTTCCCAAGGATCATTAAGCGTTACTCGAAGTCCATTGTATTTCTGTATAGACTGCTCCATAAATCTGTCTGTCGAGATTTCATTGTATATTCTTTCCATATTGTCACCAAGCCTGAACCTTGATGATACCTCTGCTTTTGCAAATTGGATTGAATCGCTTTCCAGTTTCAAAGCCCCTGAATCTGCATCCTGCTTCACTCGCACTATATGGCTATGAACATTGTATGAAAGTATATTGTCTAAAAAGTCTGCATAAAAGCCCAATGGCTGCCCGCTTTCAAAAGAATATTTAAGATTGAAGTCTTTTGGCTTAAGAATTGCACGCATCATGCAACCATTATTTAAGGAGTTCGCTTATGCTCTTTCTTACCTGGCTTGTGTCCCTGATATCTCTAACAGTGACAGTACCATCATCAATGGTCTGGAAATCGACTGTAATAGAGCTGTTTATGCCTATCTCGTCAGCCTTTGCATACCTCTTGCCTATGCTGTTTGATACACTGAAATAAACTGATTTTGTCTTTGAAAGTGCTGAGAAAATTTCTCTTGCCTTTTCAAGCAGCTTGTCATCCTTTTGCAATGGAAATACTGCAAAATCATATGGCGCGATGCTTTTATCAAGAAGCAGCAGGTCCCAGTCTCTTTTTCCGTCGCTTGAGATAGCATTTACAATAGCGCTCCAGAACAGCCTGTCAAGGCCAAAACTTATTTCTACGACATGGGGAAGCACTTTTTTCAGATTGTTCATCACGCTCAGATCATTGCCTGAAAACTCCTGGTGGTTTGAAAGGTCAAAGTTTGTTCTGTAAGAATTTCCTGCAACTTCCTCAAAGCCGTCGCCTATTTTTACCTCAAGGTCAATGTTGCCCTTGGAGTAGTGCGGCAGCTCGTTGGAGAGCATCTGCCTGAACCTGAATGAGTCTTTCTTGAAGCCAAGGTTCTGCATGAACTCGTTTTCCTGGTATATAACAAATGCAAAGAGCTTGTTTGGGATTATTTTCCTTTCAAGCGCCTGCCTTATCGTAACATTAGCATAGGGAATTGCAGAATTAGATGTCTGGTCCTGCACGCTTAGGAGATTGATCGAAGAATCAAGAAATGCGTCGCTTATTGGTCTGTTGTTTATGACCAAACCATCTTCTTCAGGATCAAAGAAATATTCAAGCTCCATCTGCGAGAATTCTCTCATTCTTATAAGCAGGTTCCTTGGGGAGATCTCATTCCTGAATGCCTTGCCAACCTGGCCTATTGCAACTGGCAGCTTCAATCCATATATTCTGAATATTGATTTGAAATCTATGAATATGCCTTGTGCTGTCTCTGGCCTCAGATAACCTTTTATGCTATTCAACGGTCCTATATCTGTCCCTAGCATCAAATTGAATTTTTCTATCTTTGACTGCGCAAGAGGCTGGCCGCACTTTTCGCATTTAAGGCCGGCATCAGCCACAAGCTTTCCAAGTTCTTCAAAGCCTAGCTGCTTTACCTTTTCTTTCATTGCGCTGTCGCCTTTCTTTTCATAATACTCCTCAAGCAGCTTATCAGCCCTGAATGACGAAGAGCATTTGAGGCATGTTATAACAGGATCTGTAAAAGTCTTTAGATGACCTGATGCCTCAAATACTTTTTCAGGCGCGATAATTGTTGTTTCTATTTCAAGGTTGCCCATCTGCTCTATGAAGAATCTGCGCCATTGATTAGTAAGCCTTTGCTTTATCTTTACGCCAAGCGGGCCGTAGTCATAGAAACCGGCAAGCTCGCCGTATATTGAAAATGCAGGCACTATAAAACCCCTGCGAGTTACAAGGTTCAAGGCCTTTTCAATGCTTTGGTGAGTCATATATATCAATGATTATGCAGGAATTTTTGTTGTGGATTTTTCTGCAATTATGTATTTTATTTATTTTATATATTTTATTTTTTACTATTTTTTATTTAATTTTTTATTCATTTTATTGAATTTAGCATTATTGCTTGACTACTCTATCTTAGCGCCGAGCTCTATGTCAGAGGCAGGAGATATGAGCGAGAGGGATTTGCCGTCATCTGCTATCAGCAGCATGCCATGGGATTCCACGTCCATTATTTTCTTTGGAGCGAGGTTTGAAACAAATACGACTTTTTTTCCAATGAGCTCTTCCTTGGTAAATGAACTTTTTATCCCCGCGACAATAGTTCTTTTTTCAGTCCCAAGATCAAGAGTGAGCACGAACATTGGTTTTTTTGTCTCTATGTCCTGTACATCTGAAATCATGCCTACCCTTAAGTCTATTTTCTTGAAGTCTTGAATTCCTATCTCATCCATAGAATCACTGCCTATTCTGCTTAGTGATAAATAATGCAGAAATCATACTACATATATCCCGCATGCATTGCCTACGCTTGTTATGAGCTTATAGTTTGAAAGCATTGTCTGGTAGTCAGAGCCAGTGAAAATTCCTGAAAATGTTGAGTTTGAAATTGCTGATGATGATTCATCCACGTTTAACACTAACACAGTTCCTGCAAGCGACGGCACTGATGAAACTGACTTGTAAGTGAATGAAACTACTGAGCCTTTTACAGATTCGCTCATGCTTATTCCTGATGGAGAATTAGACTTTGCATTCTGATATGAACCTGCAGGCGGACTGCTGCCATATTTTGCAAGGTAGCTTGAATTATATAATGATGAAGTGCAATTGTTTGCAGCATTTGCGTATAGCGAAGAATAGTTCTGCATCAGCGCATAATAGCTGTTTGTCTTAATAAGATTAAGCGCAAGCGACTCATTTGCTGAAGAGGATGAAGAAGTCGTAGTAGTTGTCGATGCTGGCGGTTGAGGAGTAGTAGTAGTTGTAGTTGAAGTGTTTTTTGTTGATTGAGAAGCTGTAGATGTTGAATTTTGGGATTGCACGGGCTGCGATGCCTGCTGCGAATAGGAGGTCACTTGACTTATGCTGGCAGAATCTGGCTTTAAGAGAAGATATTGCTGCAGTGGATACATTGAGATATTTATTGTATTTGAATTCTTTGAAACTGCATTGAGCTTTATCTCAAGATCAGCATAAACAGAACCCAAGTTTATTTTTGTAGAATTATTTTCATGCACTTCGACGCTAAGTACACTGTTGATGAAATTTGGAAGTTTCTGCACATATATGTCAGCAGATGAAGCAGACGCAGAATGCAGATAAATAGCATATTCTGTATTATTCAATTCGAATAAGAATGGAGACTTGCTTAAGTTCATTGTATATTTTGAATTTATTTGAGGTATTGGCTTACTTGCAGAATGAAAAGTCATTATGCCTATGCCTACTGCAAGCAAAATTACTATTATTGAGGCTATTGCAATAAGCGCTGTACGTGGCTTCTTTCTGCCATTATCCACTCTGGGCTTAAATGAAAAAATTTTTCTCTGTATCCCTTTTTGGCCAAACATGTATATCATCCATGCAACTGTTATTGCAAGATATTATAAGAATACTAAATATTGTATAGGTAATTTATTAATTAATAGCGGTTATTTGCATCCTGCTATCTGCATAGGCTTATACCTAATAAAAATGAATATTTAAAAATGTTAGACGCGAATATTATTTAGCAGGGTTTTATATTTTAATTATATTTTAAATTAATTATTTTATTAAATTTTAAATTAAACTATAAACTGTTAAATTATAACGAGGCGTATTAATTGAAAAGTGCATATGCATTATTTGCCTTTATAGGCATCATGATTATGGCAGGATTCAGCTTTGCAAATGGAATGTATGTCAATATAGTGCATCCTGTTAATATAACTGTAAATGCAAGTGCTGCAAATACTGTATATCTCGGCCAAGATGGACCAGGCCAAACATTTTCTATATCAATAAATGCCCAAACACAGAGTCCAAATGGGACAGTTTATGATCTTGGGTGGAATGAATTCAATGCATATAATATGCCTGAAAATTGGACTGTTGAAAACTCTTCGCAGAATAACAAGGTGTTGACTATAGAAATAAAGCCATCTCCTCTTGCAAAACAAGGGCTTTACAAAATGCATTTTGAAGCAGTGAACATTGGAAATTACTCAAAGCTAGGCACGCTGAAATTCAATGCGACAATTTACATAACACCTAAAGTTTATAATATAAGCATTGAGAACACGAGTATAAATGCTGGTTTGGGGCAGCCTGCTGCATTTACAGTATTGGTAAAGAACCTTGGGGTGTCTGACACACCTTTTATCATATCATCCAAAGGCTTGCCAGGATTCAGCAATAACATTACTGTCATATCACCGCACAACTCTGCGCAGGAGTTCAAATATTATGTATTTGCAAACGAGCCGGGTGTATATAACATTAATATATCAGTGAACGCTCTTTCAAGCCCCCTTATATTTAAAAATACCAATGCAACGCTTACGATAAGGCCTACAATTGTGAATGATTATAAGTCAATTGGCAATGGCGCGCTGATATTCCCTGTGGTATACCAGCCTGCATACAGCGTGATGTACTTAATCTATGCACTAGGCCACTACCTGCACAATGCAATTAAGTAAACGGGATGGCAATGGCAGACAGATCAAGCAGCATATATTGTAGATTTATAGAGCTATCTTCATTAGAGGATCTTGGCGAGCTTGCATGCACCTTCTCAAATATTACAAAAACCCTTTATGCTATCAAGTCTTCTAATGGATATAAGTTATTTCATATAGGCGAAAAAATAAAAGATGTTAAAAATTTATATTATATTAACACAAGCAGCATTGCGCCATATGCAATTTACCTAAATGAAAATGAAAAAATGAAATTTAAGTTAGTTGACAAGATTAGTGACACCAATGACTTCAAAAGCTATAAGTTCCTTGTATTGGAAATTAAAAATGTATTTAAAGAACTGAAATCAAAAGGAACATTTAAATTAGTTAATATAAAAGATTATAAAGCAATGATAAAGAAACTGGCCTTAAGGTCAATTGAAAGAGGCGCGAGAGAGAAAGTTTATGCATTCAGATACAAAAACAATAAAGTTATATTCTCCTTCAACCTATTTGGCGAAGAGAATATGTTTGCATACTCTTTAATAGACGGCGCAGACCTTAAGAAAGATTTCAAGATATTCAAGTGCAATTTTTCAGAGGATGCAGTAAAATTCGCTGACAGAATAGATACAGAAAACAGCGATGACATTTATATAAAAGCAATAAACCTGAAAAAACCTTTCAGTTTCTTCACAATGCCCGGGTAGCTCAGTGGTAGAGCGGCTGGCTGTTAACCAGTAGGTCGCAGGTTCGATCCCTGCTTCGGGCG
>JAJYVI010000078.1 GCA_021792115.1 Microcaldota archaeon
TCTATGCGGTCTCCGGGTATTACTGTATTGACAAGATCATCTTCTATCCAAACTTCAAGCTGCCATGTCGGCGAATTACCACGCAGTTTCTCCAAAGGGTCCTGTATTGCTATCTTCTGCAGGTTTGTATATTCAGACTCTTCTTGCGATTGTTTCAGCCCCTTTCTTTTGCACTGCGGGCATGTTTCTGGGATTTCATCTCTGTCTGTTCTTATCCTAAATGTAGACATACAGTATATGCATTTGAATACACCAACTTTTACCATCGGGCTTATTTCAGATCTCTTGACGATAAGGCAATCAAGCAGTATAAGTTTGTTTATATAATCTGATCCAACATCCTGCACTAAGGGTGTGTATATATTCTGTCCAAAAAACCGCACATGTACATCTTTTTTTGTTTGGTTCTCGCCAAATCCCTCTATTTTTTGCTTCAGGGATTCCTCAGCAGCATTTATTATAAGATCTGGCTTTTCTATAAGCTCATATGCAAGGTTAGGGTCAAATTTTTCGAGATTGCTGATATCTACCTTAAGACTCCTTTTTTCTGGAAATGAGATTATAAGGCTGTCTATATCCTCCCTGTAGAATTTTTCAAAAAAATCGTCAAACTTCATCTTAAATGTTTCTGATACTGCATCCATAAAACCACCTATATGGGTATGCTGCTGAATTAAAAGTAAATGTTATCCTAAAAAAAGAAATGCTATATGATTACTTGTAATAAGTAATAATAAATAACAAACTAAATAATCAATACTCTACGCAGTTATTAAATTCTTTTTATATATTCCTTATATTTGTTTTCATTGCATTTATTGCCGTAGGTTTCTTCTTTATCTCCTTATATCTATTCTTCAGTAAACTAATTAGCAATGAAATTCCCTGAGGTTTATTTTTATATTTTTTTGTCAAGTTAATTATTGTCTCATTCTTCTCCAATCCTAAAAACTTTATTACCCCAATGCTATTTATTATCTCTGAAATTTTAAATATCTCATCGGAATCGGGTTCATTTTTCCATATATTTATCTGCTTTACAAGATTGATTGTAGAGTGTATAATCTGAATAATGTTCTGCTTGCTGTTAAGTCTTTTTGCAAATCCATAGTTTTTTATAAGGTAAAAGATAAAATAATCCGTATTGCTGAGCTCCTTATCCTCTTTTTTTAACCCAATTATTTCATATGCTCTCACAATTGCATTAAGCAGCTTAATTGCTATTCCCTTCTCTCCATGCATCAAAAACTTATATATATTCTCTGATATTTCGCGATTCATTGTTCTATAATCCATCCTGAATTGAAATTTGTTAAGTTCGCCATATTCTCTGGGCCTTGCATTGTAATCCACATAATGATCCATAAAATATTTATCATCAAGTCTTTCAACATTACCCTTTATTTCTGCCAATTCATGAGTCATACCTTTGTAGCTTACGCTGTCTTTCTTATAAAGTCTTATCTGCCATGTGAATCCTGCATCCTCATTGACTACTTTGCCATTCTTCATAAAATGTTCATATCTTTTTATTGCAAATCCTTTACTGTGTGTTTTTACAATTTTTCGTATGTTTTTTTTCAATTCATTGTTTATCCTTTCATCTGTATCAATAAGCATAATCCATTTACCTGAACATTTTCCCAATCCCCACATACGCAGCGGCGCAGGATCGCCGAGAGCGACTGAATAAAATACTTTGAGTTTTTTAAGATTCTTTTTCTTTTTCTGGTAAATAATATATGCATGCTTGGAGCTGTCACTCTGGTCTATAAGTACGATTTCGTCGAATGCGGCATATATATCTTCAATGAGTTTGAGGGCATCCTCAACATCATTTCTTGAAAATATAATTGCACTGAGCTTTACATTTTTTCTATCCATTGCATGCACTAGAAAACTAAAAAGATAAATATCTAATAAACAAATATTATTTTAATTATATAATTATATTACAAATATTACATATTACAAAATATAAAGCAGTAAAATAAAAGCAGCAGCAATAAATTCAAATTGATTTTTAATGGTGCATAAGCATGATTAAAAAAAATGACAAAAAACAAAACAGCAATAATAATGTAGGCAATTTCCTGTCAGGAAATGCATTGAGGGGCGAATTTAAAACAGCAGCAAAATATGAAGAGTATAAAGCAGGGCTGGACTGTTATATGACAGCACAGGCAATAAAGAGCGCAAAGGCAAACCAGTATAATGCAGCAGAACATTACTTAAATGAGGCAGGGATGCATTTTGAGAATTCAGGACATATTCAGATGGCTAAGCAGATGTTTCTGCTTTCAGGGAACATAGAGGAAGCAAAGAGATTAGATGCGATTCAAAAGCAGGAAATCAAAAAATTCCTTAGAAAAGAAATCTAATAAACATTGCCTGATTTAATAGCCTTATCTGCTTCTTCCATGTCTTTTAGTGAATCCACAGATCTCCAATAAACATCAGAAAATTTTGTACAGCTTATCTTATTTTTCTGTGCAAGTTTCTGGAATAATTCCTCAAGGCTTCC
>JAJYVI010000024.1 GCA_021792115.1 Microcaldota archaeon
ACAACAAGATCTCCTCTTTGTAGTATAGGCAGCATGCTGCAGCTTGGAACCACATCAAGAGGGTAGTACGTGCCAAGTGCAACATCAAGACCTAAGAAAATGACACCAACAATAATCAAGGCAGCAGCAATTTCGATAATATCCTTTTTCCTGCTAGATTTATTTTCCTTAACAATGTTTATACTTTCAATTGCAACAAGAATTATTATAAGTGCAAAAAGTGCAATGCCAAGAGCTGCAGAAGCCATTGGATTGTGCTGTAGTAATATATAAACAAAAAAGAGTAGGATGATAAGAATATACATAGGCCATGTAGTGATTTGAGCATTTTTGCTTATATCTTTGCTTTTTTTGCTTATCTCACTTACTTCTTTATTTTTGATTTTATTATTTTTGGCATCTCTATCTTTAGCTATCTTATTATATTTTTTATTATGAGCATTGGTTTTTTTGCTGTTGAGTGTATTTTGATTTTGACTTTGATTTTGCATTGCCATTGTATCCCATATTACTTTGATTTTGCAAGCGCCTGCTGCCTCAATTCGCTTAGCTGCAGACCGAATGCCTTTGATTCATCATTCTGTTTTGAAACGCCTATTGCAATGTCTGCCTCTGTAATCAATGAATCATTATGACTTACAACAATAAATTGTGATGATTTGCTTAGCTCTTTTATTATCTTTGAAAGCTTTTTTGAGTTTTCCTTGTCAAGAGACACATCTATCTCATCAAAAAGATAAAATGAAAGCGAGTTCCTTATTTGGATAGACAAAAGCAGGATGATTAAAAGTAGTGCCTTTTCTCCGCCTGAAAGAGTCTCTATAGACTTAGGCGGCCTCTTGGCGCCAATTTTTGATGTTTCTATGAAAAGACCTGAATTAAATGGGTCACTAGGCTTTTCTATTCTTAGGTTTACCTCCTCTGTCGTATTCACATAGCTAAACAGCTTTTTCATGTTGCTGTTTACAGACTCAAATACTGTATTAAATATTGAGATTTTTCTGCCCTCTATTTCATTTATCATTTCAATTACAGCATCCTTTTCCTTCTTAAGTGTACTTAGCTTTTGCTCTATCTCGTTAAGGTCTTTCTGCCTTTGCGCAAACATCTCAGGTGCTTTTAAATTGACATCATTTATTTTTTCGAGCTCTTTCTTTACAGAGCTGAGCTCAATCTCGAGCTCCTGCTGGGAATTTATTCCAAAGTGCTTTTTCAAAAACTCCATTCTGATAATATCCAATGATACATCTTGCTTGCCAGTAACATTAGATAGCGCCTTAAGTATGTCCTCTGTGCTTAAAATATTAAGTTCTGATTTTATATCGTTCAGTCTTATCTGCGTATGCTGTCTATTTAAGTCTATCTCAGAGTTCTCCTTTGAAAGTCTTTCTATATTGCTTTGCAGTTTGCCTTTTTCAATGCCTACCTTTGAAATCAATGCATCCTTTTCATTTATTTGTTCAAATAACTCAGCTGATGCCTTGTCTTTTAATTTCAGCTTGCTTTCCATTTCTGCAAGCTGCGGAATAAGTGAGGCCTGATCTGATTTTAATTTTGAAAGTTGTATCTTTATTTCATGTAGATTTTTGCTTGCTTCTTGTATTTCCTTATCAACTTGTTTAGCGCGCGTACCATACATCTCATTTTCTTTTACAAGAGATGCAACCTGCATCTTCATGTCTTGTAGCTCTGCTAATAACTTTTCTTGCATTTCAGCATCTTTTTCTTCATCAGCATTGCTTACAATATTACCAATTCCTGAATAAATGCGCATTGCATTTTCTTTCATCAATTTTAAATTTGATTCTATATTTATTCTTTTGTCAGCAATTGATTGACTTGCTTCTGCGAGCTTTTCATATTCAATGGTTTTTGCTTTGTATGTTGCACTGAGCTCATCCTGCTCATGCGATAGCTCTTCTATTTTGGACTGCAAATGTTTCAACTCAATTGAAACATCAAGTTTTTCTGTCTCTTTTTTTGAGTTTTCAGATGCAACCTGCCTTAAAGCATCATTATGGTTTCTGATTTCCTGCACTGTGAGAGTTTTCATTGAATTTAGCTTATTAAGATCTGTTTCAAGCTGAGGGTACTGCTTCTGCAGCTTGAAGCTGCCGCCGCTGACAATGCCAGAAGGTTCTATAACTTCTCCTCCGCTTGTCACATATCTATGTAGACCAAGACCTATTTTCTTGGCAAATGAAAAGTCCTTTATTATATAAGTATTTGAGAAGATATAGTCAAATGCTTTTTCAAATTTTTTGTCGCAGGATATCTTATCAATAATTCGCTCTGCATTTTCTATCTTTGGCGTTTGCTTTATTAAAACATCATTTATTGGGATAAATGATGCAGTGCCAAGAGACTTTGATTTCAAGATGGAAATTGCCTCATTTGCAGTTTCAATCGAATCAACTACAAAGTAATTAAGCCTGTTCCCTGCAGAAGCATATACCGCAGCCATATCCTTATCGTCAAATGTAAATAATTCATAAGCTCTCCCATAAAATCCTTTTTCTAACTTGGACTTGAGGATATTGTTTATCTCTATTGATGAACCTGACTTTGACACTGCAATGCTCTCTTTCACATTCAAAATCTTTGAATCTATCTCAGAAATTTTATTTTCAAATTCCTTTATTTTGGCATGTTCATGCTGCATTTTTAGATTGTTCTGCGCAAGCTCCTTGTCAAGTGCATCTATCTTGTTGCGCATGGAAGAAATTTGATTTAGATAGTGGGAAGACTGATCTTTGACTGAGTTTATTTTGCTTTCAAATTCCAAAAGAAGAGATTTTAGATTATTTATCCTCTCCAGATGCCTTGTCTCGTCCTGTGAAATCTGCATCAGCTCAGAGCTAAGCTTCTCTATATTTTTATCAATGTCTTTATAATCTTTTATTAAAGCCACATTTGTTTTTTGGTCTGCATTCTGTTTTTTTACTTTTATCTTGCTTGAGGTATCTGTTATGCTAATATTAAGATTTGAAACTTGCGCATTATTTTTAGTAATTTTATCTATTATCTGCGCTGATTCCTTCTCAAGCTCTGAAAGCCTTTCTGAAACTCTTTTAATATCTGAGGAATATGTTAGGGCCTGCGTCTCATTTATTGCAATTTTTGTGCGTAGGTCTGATATTGATTTATTTATAATGCCTGTTTCTGTAGAGTCTTTTGTTATTCTTCCTGTCAGATCCTGTTTTGCTTTTGAAATAGACTCTATTTCCAGGTCAAGAGCATATATCTTTGTTTGGAGCTGCTTTATTACATCTAAGTTTAATTTAATTTTTTCCGCGCTCTGCTCAAAAGATTTGGATAATTCCTGCTCTCTAGTTTTCAGCAGTGCATAGTTTAACAAGCGGGATTTCTGGGACAATGATATGTAATGCTCAGCTTCCAATTTCTCTTTTTCAAGTTCTTTAAGGAATCCTATTCTCTCTCCAAGTAAAACATTTGCCTCTGTTATTTTTGCATCAACCTTCTCTAATTCATCCATTGCAGCGTCTTTTTTTTCATCAAACTGCTTAATCCCTGCAGCAGTATCTATAAGGCTTCTGCGTTCCTTTGGATTGTAGTCAGTTACGCGGATTATTTCACCTTGCTGCATTGTATTTGTATTGTTTATCTCTGCTTTGTACGCTTTTAGAAGGTCTACTATACTCTGCTTTGAAGCTCTTTTCCCATCCATCCTATATATTATAGTGTTATTGGTGTCTATTGACTTCTCTATCTCTATTTTTTTGTCACCATTAAACTTAACTGTTACAGAACCTTTTTTCACGCCTTCCTTGGACTTCTGTTTTGCAAAGCTGTTTATAAGATCAGTAGAAGTGTTTACACGCATCCTTCTGAGAGAGGGCTCACCCAACGCAAACAGTATCGAATCACAGATGCTTGACTTGCCAGATCCATTAGGGCCGATAATGCAATTGAAGCCTTTTTCAAAGCGCACTGATGATGACTTGAATGACTTAAAATTATGTAATGAAATTTCCTCTATGTACAACATTTTTTACCACCTGGTTGCCTGCGCTGCTTTTAAATAATTATTTTGTATGGGAACCCTTAAAATTGTTTGTTTTTGCGCTATTTTGAGACTGAGTCTGCTCTGAATGCGCCGCCTGCTTTGACATTTGCAATGAAATTATTGATTCTACATGTGAATCCAGAAGCACTCCGACTATCCTGCCTGCCTTGGAGACTGCTACTACTCCTTTTTGAGTTGAGGCCATAAGATCAATAACCTTTGAGAGAGGCGCATTGTAGTCTATTGACGGAATCTGCACTGAAAGGGATTTTATAAGATCTACTTTCTTTTTACTCACGAGTCCTTTGAACTTTGAGATAAGGAATATGTCATTGCCTTTCTTTATTAAAACTATATGTGTATGCCTGCGCAGGACTTCTGAGTATACCTTTTGAAGTGTTACAGGATGAGACAGAAGTATGAAATTCTTGCTGAGCGCATCGCGTACATGCAGATTAGAGGCATATTTCTTTATGTATGCTGCCTGCAGTTCTGCCTGAGATCCTGAGTAAAGAAACATTGCTACTATTATATCCCAGAATACAAAAAATTCTTTGTACACAAAAGATGAGCTTATAACACTCACATATCCTATAGAGCCTATTATAATCAGGAATGCAATAATATTTGTAGCTTTTGCAGTTGTTTGTGTTGCAGAAAGAAAATTGTTTTTTCTTTCAAGATAGCTTCTGAAGACCCTTCCGCCGTCAAGCGGAAATGCAGGAAGCAGGTTAAGCACTCCAAGTAGCATATTTAGAAGGAACATGTTTTGAAAAATCTCTTTTATAACCCCTCCGTTCATGTATATGAGTGCAAGCCCAAATCCCAAGCCAATTGCAATGCTTGTTATCGGGCCAATTATTGATATCTGGAACTCTGTTTCAGGCTTTATAGAACTGGTATCAATTATTGACGCGCCTCCTAGCAGGTTCAGGACTATTTTTTTTACTTTTACATTATTTTTAAGCGCAATGATTGAATGTGAAAGCTCATGCACAAAAACGCAGACCCAAAGCAGTAAGATTATTACAAAAAATAATGAATTAATCAATGAAAATAGAAGTAGGAGTATGAGAGTCCAGTGTATTTGTACATCTATCCCAAATATTCTGCCTATCGTAGGTGAAATTTCAACCATTTTTATCAACGGGCTTTGCTAGGATCTACGGCATCAAGGCAGGAAATCCTTGTTCTTGATCTTATCTATTATATAGTCGTCGACAAATGTGAGCCTTGGAGCCTGCAGACTATCCTCTTCCAGCTTTAGTTTTGTCTTTAGTACCTTCTTAAGCTCCTCTGTCCATTCCTTGTGCTTGCTTATCCAGGGGTAGTTGAGCAGCTCCTGGGCGCGCTTTATGTCCACGTCTGTTGCCTTCATTGTAAGCTTTTGCAAGAACTCATAGTGTTCAAGGTCTGCCATCGTGACCCCCAGGAACTTTGCCTCTGGCGTAGCTATCTCGTGCCCTATGTATGCCAGGTTCATGCTGCCTGTTTTTATTGTCCAATATATATACCATCCCCATGCATCGCAGTCATTGAATACATAGACAGGCAGCCCCATCTCGCTGAGCTTGTGTATAAGCCGCCTGGTGCCTCTCGAGGCCTGGCCTTGCGGGGATATGAGTATCGCATTCTGCTTTCCCCAGAACTTGTCCTCATTCAACCTCTGCCATAGCGTATCCTTTTCCACGACAAGCACATACTTGGCCTTGACATCAACGAATTCAATGTCATTGTCAACATCGCTTGGTATAGGCCAGCCGCTCCTCCCTTGCTTGCTCGCGTCTATCTCAATTTTCTCGTTGCCGAACTTGTCTATTACTTTCATATTGCCTGCAAGAATTCCTTTTCTGTTTGCGTTCAAATTCATGTCTTCTCTTTTCATGCCTAGCGCAACCTCCAAGTCCTCGATAAGCGGATTTGACTCTGCTTGCTCACTGAATATATTCTCGTCGACATCTTCCCCAAGTGAGTACTTGAGCTGGTAGAACAGACCCCTTATTGTCGTGTGTAGGTTCTCTGACACGAACTTGTGGCATTTCGCTGCAATCGCAATCGTCTGCATGAATCTTTTTGTCTGCGACACATTCATGAAGTTCCTCTCCTCCTGCGAAGGTCCGAGCTTCAGATACCCTTTTTTCTCATCATAAAGTATATTTGACCTTGACCTTACTGCAGTTATAAACTTGGGATTTTTGCTGCGCTCGATGTCTTCCAATATGCCGTTTCCAAATTTTTCAAGAATGCGCCTTGAATCTTGCTCATCCATATGATCACAATAAAAGCAGTTTACAAGATATATTAGCATGGCAATTTATAAATATCATAACGAATTATATTTAATAAAATTATATTAATAAAATGATTAAAAAGCATTATAGCTGTATTATATACACATTATAGAGACTTAAACATTATAAACATTGCAAATCATACAAAGCTTAACAAAAAAGATTATAAGAAGTTATAAAAATAAAAATTAAATTATAAAATAAAATTATAAAATAGATAAAATTTATAAAAAATCATAAAAATTTAGATTATAAAAACATAATTAATTTTAATCAAAATCAAGGCAGCACGAAAATAGACTGACAAAAAAGCAAAGCAGAAGACACAAATCCTGAAAAAGGACCAATAGCAATATCTACTTATTTCAACGAAAGTTTTAGACCTGCTTGATTATTTATTCTCTTTGTGAAAATTAGAAAATATATTTTAAAATTTAATTGGATGATATAATGGATTTTGAAGATTATTTCAACGATATCTGTAAATTTACAGAAAAGAATAGCAACAAAATAAAGGAACTTGGGAAAGGTCAACACCCTGAAATTACAGTAATAAGCTGCAGTGATTCACGTCTTTCTTTTCCTATAACAAAAAAGCTCGGGAAGGTATTCACGATACGGGAAATGGGTGGGATTCTGAATGATTCATCAATAGCATCTATAGAGTATTCGACGCTAATTGGTGTCAAAAAATTACTTTTCATGGGGCATACAAACTGCGGTGCAATAAAAGGCGCACTAGAACTTGTTTCAGATAAAGAAACAGAAGAAAAAAAGGAGATACTGAAATCAAAGTTTCTAAGGACTTTCATGCATGAAAATATAATCAAGCCTCTTAATTTAGCAAACAAGTCAGACAAAGAAAAAGAAGTAAACAAAGTAGTTGAAGAAAATAGTATGCTGCAGATAAAAAAGCTGCTTAATGAAAGTGAAATGATAAGAAAAAAATTTGAGAACAAAGAGATAGATATAGAGGTATGCCAATATTGTACAGAAACAGGAGCTATAGAATTTAAAAGAAAATTTAAAAATTAATGCATGCATAAATTAATAAAAAATTAACATGATAATGTTTGCATATAAATTTATCCATGCAAATGGATGAAAAGATAAAACAAAGAAGCGCAATTATAATTATAGGCAAATAAAAAAGTGAGAACTGTTGAAAAAAAATGAGCAGTATAATTTAAAGAGAATAAAGAAAAAAATAATAGGTAAACATATATTTGGCAATTTATACGGTGTCAAGGACAGGATTTTAACAAACAGCGAGTTCTTAACAGAGACTGTCAAAAAAGCGACAGAAGTAGGTAACCTCCATATTGTAGAAATCTCGACAAAAAAATTTGATGGAGTCCACGAACTTGTTGGAGGAGTTTCTGTAATTGCAATACTTGAAGAAAGCCACATCGCACTGCATACATGGCCTGAAAGTTATTATGCAACAATTGATATATATTCATGCGGAAAAGAAAGCAGACCAAAAAAAGCATTTACATACATAAAAAATAAACTAAAACCAACTAAAATTAAGATGTTCAAAGCAGATAGAGGAAATTAATAATAGACTCTGCTTTGGATTGAAAGTGTTATAAGTAGTACTAAATAATAGTATCAATGTTATAGTTTTTTTACTTTCAATAATTCCCTCATCTTGCTTTCATCTTCACTTGAAATCTCTCTATCCTTCCAGTATACATATTTTATCTTTTCATCATACCTTGGTATAACATGGATATGGAAATGCATTATGACCTGTTTTGCAAGACTGCCTATGTTAGTAGCTACATTTAGGTGCTTAGTATCAAGCACATTTGATATATGCAGTCCAAAATGCTTTGCAATCATAAAGCAGTGCTCAAGGTCTGAATCAGAAGCTTCAAGCATGTTTTCATAATGCTTTTTTGTAATTACAAGACTGTGGCCTTTTGAAGTAGGATATTTGTCAAGGATTATAAAACAGACATCATCTTCAAATAAAAATAGCTCTTGGTGGTTTTTATATATGTCACAGAATATGCAGCCTTGCATAGCATTCACTTACTTATCATTATTTATTGTTATAGTGCATTTATTATTAAGTTTTTATTTATTATTTTTATTATATTTTATCTAAATAAGTGCTAATCTATTGCTAGGATATTATAGAGTATTATATTAATACTTATATATTTTTTAGCCTTATATTATATGAGGTACTATGCCAATAAAACTTATAATTGCGCAGTCAAACCTGACGCTAATGGGCGGTGCTGAGCGGGTTTTGCTAAAAATAGCGCAACGCTATAATGCAAAAATATATACTGCAGAGTATGAGCCAAACAATACATTTGAGGAATTTAAAGACCTTGATGTCCAGACAATTGGACGCAGCAGTTTGCTTAAATTATTACCTTACGGTAGAATAAGCCAGGGGCTAAATTATGGGCTTGCATTTTATAATCTCAAATTAAAAGAAGACTATGATGTAATAAATGCGCATATGGCGCCAAGCCATTGGATAAGAAATAAAAATAAAAGAGTGCTTTGGTACTGTCATACACCTCTAAGAGATGTTTATGATCTTTATGAATATAGATTATCACTGAAAAAACCATATCAAAGACCAATATATAAAATAGGCATAAATGCCATAAAGAGGATTGATCAGAATATTGTTAAGAAGATAGAATTTATTTTTGCAAATAGCAAAAATACAGAATCTAGAATAGTAAAGTATTATGAAAGAAAAGATGCAGAAGTGCTTAACGGAGGAATAAATTATAAAGAGTTTAAGAACAATGGAGATTACAAATATTTTATATATCCTTCTAGAATATCACCAAACAAACGACAGGAGTATGCAATAAGTGCATTCAAAAAATTTAGGGCTAAATTAAGTGCAAAAGAAAAAGATAAATATAAACTTATTATATGTGGTGCAGTCTCAAAAGATAAAGCATTCCAAGAATATTATAAAAAGATTAAAGAAGAAGTAAGAAAAACGCGCAATATACAAATTATAACCGATGCCAGCGAGAAAAAACTGGCTTTGCTTTATTCAAGAGCAACAGCAGTACTTTATCCTCCTTTGAATGAGGACTATGGGCTTGTGCCTCTTGAAGCAATGGCATCAGAGAAGCCAGTCATAGCAGTAAATGAAGGAGGCCCAAAGGAGACAGTGGTGCATGGAAAGACTGGATTCTTAGTAAACAGTGATGATGAAATGGCAGAGAAGATGAAATACATTGCAGAGCATCCGTCAATTGCGAACAATATTGGTAGAAACGGTAGAAAGCGTGTTGAAGAGAATTATTCATGGGAAGTATTCTTTAAAAAATTTGATAAAAAGCTGCAAGAGATAAAAAAAGGAAGGAAAATTGAAGACAGATAAAATAAGACAATATAAAATGAATGCATGAGAATTTATCTTAAAGGACTTCGTATATATGCAACAATTCCAAGAATTAAAGATGCAAATAAACTTGCAAAATATTATACAGAAACAAACAAAGAACTTGGAATAGATGTAACATTGGACAAAATCTCAGCAAAGGAGTTTATTAAAACAGCAATAGTAAATTTTAACAGTATGAAAGAATTTCACTTTGGGATTTATACTAAAAACCATAAATTTATAGGATTATTTTCCATAATTCAACCAAATTATTCAAAAAGAATATGTGAAATAGGGTATTGGATTGCAAAAAAGTATAGAGAAAAAAAATATGGAGAAGATGCAATTAAAATTATAACAGATTTTGCATTTAAAACACTGAAAATGAAAAAAATTTTTGCATTTGTTAATACAAATAATAAAGCATCTATACGGCTTCTGAAATCAGCTCAATTCAAAAAAACACATACCTCATTAAAATCAGCAACTGCATTTGAAAAAACAGGAACACATATTTCTACATACGTCCTTCATTTAGCAATATATTCAGATACAAAAGTATAAACAGACACAATGCATGCTTATTATAATGTATTTTAAGATATACTTCCAAAACTCACTGTTGGCATTACACCGTTGGGTGGGTAGGCACGTGTGCGAAGCCAGTAAACAATATATATAGGAGAACCTGAGGTTGCTACTGTTGCACCTATTGCTAATTGAGTAGCATTTGCAGAGTCAAAAATAATATTATCATTATTACAAGAATGTAAATATCCATTTGTATCAAAACTATATTCTAAATTTTGTGCCCAAGAAAATGATGTTTTATAAATTACATTTACAGTAGCTGCATCATTTTCACCAGGTGAATTACTATATTGACCTCCATTCAACCAAAAAAATATTGCAGATGCTGTATTACCAAAAGCCCAGAAATCATTACTATATCCATTTTCAAAAGTAGTAATTGAGCTAGTTTGCCCATTTCCAATAAATAGATTATAATCATTGTAGCCCACGCCTGTTCCTAATTGAGTAGGTTTAACTAGTGTTTCTAAAACAATACCTGATGAAACAAATTCTATTGAACTATAAAGTCCTATATATTGACCACCGATACTACCTGTTGGTGTTATACTAAGACCGTTATTTACAGCTATAGTACCAACATTAGAACCAAACTCAGTTAGAGTTGAAGGTAAACTTGTTCCAGCAAAGTTCCAGTAGTTGTTGAACACACTCGCTCCATCGTCGTATTCTGCATAAGTTGCAGAGAGCTGCGGGGCTTCGCCGATGCCTGTTGTGCCGGATGAAGAAAGCAGGTTATTTGAGCCTGCAAACCCAAGATAAATAGTTGTGTTTGATAATGCAGGAATGCTCTTGCTCAGTTTTGCCCAAGTTACAAGCTTTCCAGAGTCATTGCTTTCTATCCAGGACGGAATTATCGTTCCATTAGCATAGAAGTATTCAAAGTTCGCAAAGTTGCTGTTGTAAGTAAGATATGATGAGAAACTGCTTTCTGTGATGTTGACCATTTGTTGGAAACTAGTTCCAGTTGCCTGCGGAAAGTCAAATGTCACAGTCGGCATCATACCATTAGGCGGGTAGGCACGTGTGCGAAGCCATTGGATTTGTGTATTTCCACTCGCAGTATTTTGAACCTGCCCACCTACAACTAATGTTGTATTAACTGAATTTACGCTTTCTGAAACTGTACCTATATAATTTGTATAAAATCCACTCCGTGATGGAGTATAAAATTCTGAAAATATACCTGCAGAAGGTGTTGGTATATTAGCAGATGTACCAGAAGCAACTGCATAGATCCATTGCGGAGAATTTTGTTCATTTATAACACCTGACCAACCTCCGAGAGAATTTAAAAACTTATTCCCGGCGCCCCATTGTATTTCACCCCAACTAGTTCCACTATATGAGGACCAATGAGTGATATCACTATCAAATATAAATGGAACTGATATTGGTGTATTATATCCTATATAACCTGCAGATTGAGATGATGCTGGACTTATCGTCAAACCATTGTTTACTGCATAGTTTTGATTACTTTCAATCCACCCACTTGGTAGTGTTGTTCCAACAAAGTTCCAATAGTTATTAAATACGCTTGCGCCATCGTCATATTCTGCATAAGTTGCAGAGAGCTGCGGGGCTTCGCCGATGCCTGTTGTGCCACTGCTTGAGAGCAGGTTTGTTGTTTTTGACGCAAATCCAATATATATTGTTACAGAACTTGACGCAGGTATTGATGTTGGAAGATTCACCCATGTGATAAGTTTTCCAGAACTGTTGCTTTCTATCCATGCTGGAATCACTGTTCCTGATTGCGTGAAGAACTCGAAGTTTGCGATTGTATTGCTATATGTAATATTTAAGAACTGGCTTTCTATTATTGTTATCATCTGCTGAAAAGGCACTGGTGTAGGAACATTTGCAGTGTTCGTGATTGTGATAGGGATATATGACACTATTCCTGATGGAACAGATGATGGTTTAGATAATCCTGCTAAATTTGAAATTTTGATTGGGACATAATATAATATTGTTGAAGGAGTTGTATCAGTAACTTCCTGTGTAATGCTGTTTTCTGTCTCTGATGAATGATATGATGAATCATTTACATATATGCAGTAGTATGCTGTTGATGATGGTGTAACTGCAGGAAATGAAATTGAATTTGCTGATGTTGTTTCTGTTTGCACAAGCGATGACAAAGAAGTGCATGGCAATGTTGAAGATGAATAAAGCTTTGCAGTGTATGGTGCAGTGCCGCCTGTCCATGACGATGAAAATGTTACAGACTGTCCTGTTACAAGTGCTGTTGAAGATGCTGAGATTGACGGCGCAGAAAGTGCAGGATTGACTGTAACAAGATCAAGCGGCGATGAAACAACATTCGGAGGCGTTGA
>JAJYVI010000025.1 GCA_021792115.1 Microcaldota archaeon
ACAGCGCTGCAAGAACGACTGCAATGATGAGTATTGCCCAGCCGTATGTCATCAGGTATTCCATTGCGCTCTGCGCCTTATGTGCCTGCTGTTTTCTTCTTATTCTCTGTACTTGCATTTTATCAGTCAATATCCTTTTAAATACTCAAACCTTTTGTATCCCTAAGCTTGCTTACTTCTATGAAAGAATACTTGTATATAATATCTCCTCTTTCATCACTCTGGACCGTCCATGGCTTTATTATTACAACATCGTTCAGCTTTACAAGGAATCTTCTTTTAAATCTCCCAGGAACCCCGCAGATCCTCTCCTTTCCGTCACTGCAATTTACATTGAACTTTGTTGCGCCCAGCAGCTTCGTAACCCTGCCAAGCATCTCATCCCCATAGGGAAGCCTCAGCCTCTGAAACTGCTGATCTTCATTGTCTCCCTTCTTGACTGCTCCTCTGTTTCCTCCGTGAAATCTTTTCCCGTAAATATTACCACCTAAATATCAATAATGCTTTACACCATATCTGGCGCCGCATGCCTCGCATATAAAATTATACATACCCCCTCCCATCACTTCAAGACGGGAATCAGGTTTGTGGCATTCCTTGCATATTACATAGGTATTGAAATACTTTTCAATTCTCCTATCAAGGTCATCTGTGTTGAACTTACCGTTTATTATCAGTCTCTGCTCTTCTACATTAACCGGCACCCCCAGCTCCTTGCTTAGGTATCTTGCGATTTCAACTACTTTACGCCTTGCCATGTCAGCAATGACGGCAATATTCTTTATTATAGTTTTATTTCCTTCTATAAAGTCTTCTGTTTTAGGTATCTTGAAATCTGAAATGTCTGCGGCAAGGTTTGGCCTTTTCGCAAATGCCCTGTCTAAAAGCTTGAAATACTCATTATCATTATCTGACACTATCGCACCATTGTTTTTGCTTATGTGTTTATTAAATAATGTTGAAAATTCATAAATCTTTTCAACAATTCAATAAATTTATATAAGATTTATAGGAAATTAAGATTAAATAGCTTCTCTAAAATAATATCGCAGGCGCAAAAATTTCAATTTCTGTATTCTTTACATTAAAATCTGCATTGGCTTCCTCATTTTTTCTTTTTTTATTCCAAAACAAATAGCTACCTTGCTATATTATATTTATTCTATTTACTATTTATTCTATTTACTTATTTTACATTTTATTTTATAAATAAAACAAAAGTTATAAGCAGATTAAGCACAGAGAGAGGAAGCAGCCAGTTCCATCCAAACTTCATTATCTTGTCTATCCTCATTCTTATCATTGTGGCTCTTATAATTACAATGAATAATGTTAGCAGTATGACTTTTACAATGAGCCATGCAGCAGGAGGAAGGAAAGCATGACCTATCCATCCTCCAAGAAACAGGATAGAGATCAAGAGAGTGCCTATAAACATTCGTGTATAGTCTATAAATAGTACAAGTGCATAGTATGGAGCGCTGACATCATTTAACCAGCCTGCAATTAGCTCGCTGTCTGCTTCTCTAAGGTCAAAAGGCTGCCTTTCAAGTTCTGCAAGCAGGGTTATGAAAAAAACTATGAATCCTATAGGCATAAGTAAAATGAACCAGTGTGCACTTTGCGCAGTGACTATTGAATAAAACTCAAATCCCCCTGAAAGCGCAACTATCGGCACTAATGAAAGCAGCATGGGTATTTCATACCCCACCATCATAAGCACAGACCTTTGCGCGCTTATAGACGAAAATTTGTTTCCGCTACTCCATGCAACAAGGAACATTAAAAAGGGCATGAATGAAAGCAGGGCAAATACAATTATAAGGCCAAGGCTTGCATTAATTCCCACAAAGCCTCTGCTCAATGGTATAAATATCAGTATAAAAAACAGAAGCGCAAATATTGCAGGCACAACAGCAGGGAATATTTTCTCTGCATTATCAGGTATTATATTTTCTTTGGCAAGAAGCTTTACAAGATCTGCAAAATTTTGCAGGAATCCAAATTTCCCTACATACGTAGGTCCATGCCGTGACTGCATCCTTGCCATTAACTTTCTTTCTGCCCAACTCATTACATATATGTATAATGAGTCTATTATTGACAGTATAACAAGGAATACTATTATAGCTATGATTAATGCAACAGCCCAGGCGTACTGAAAAGGATACTGAACATGCAATGCTTCTGATACTATGCGCAATGCGCTATTCGTATAATTATAATATTGAGACAGTACCTGTGAATTAATCTGCATAAACTCCTTTATAAAATTTAATCTTCGCATCGAATTTGTTGATTCGGCACGCGCCATTATTATGTATTAAGATAACTTGAAAATTCATAAATCTTTTCAATAATTGCAGAGGTTAAGACATAATAGCTGCCCATGCTAAGCATATAAATTCATATATTTCATTCTCCTGACTAGAGCCTACTGATTTAGCAAATTGGTTTAAAACAAAAAGAACAAGCGTTTTGCTTGCTAGGATAGCAAGTAGCAGATTATTATGCAAATAATAGAAAACTTTATAGTTTCCTTAATGGCAATCAAATCTAACAAGCCGAAAGCAGGGAATATTCTCTGCATTCTATAAATTTTTAGATTGGCTGTCGCTGTTGCAAATATTCAGTTAAATTATTATAACTTATTTAATAAATCAATAAATGATTATTCAATAAATTAGTACTAAATCTATAAAATCTATATAAACTTTATAATTTTTATCAAAGGTGTTTTAAAATGGGAAAGTTTCCAATAGCAGATGCTGAAATCTCAAACATATATATATGCAAGAAATGCAAGGCAAGAAACAAAAAGGGCGCAACAAAGTGCAGAAGATGCGGATACCCTATTCTGAGGCCAAAGAAGAAGAGCGTCAGAACAAAGAAGGCGTAATCTGGCCAAATGCGCAGGCAAAGTGATATATATGCCAAATGAAAATGAAAAATTATTGAAAATAGAGAAAGATATACTGGACGCAATGAAAAAGCTCAATGCGTCAAAAGAGGCTAGCTCCAAGACAGTAAAAGACATAGCCGCAAAAGCAAACAGGCCAAAGACTCTGGTTGCAAATACCCTTGACCGCCTTACAAAGAGAAAAGTTCTCGAGCGCAAGGTTGTTGGCAAGTCTGCGCACTATTTCATACCTAGCTGAACAGTGGTGGTTAAATGGATGAACCCTCTGAATATATTGATTTTATCGCAAGGTACAAGGACTGGGTGGCTGTAAAGAAGATGGCAATAAGAAAGGAGACTAGGCCAGAGGAGATCGTGTTTCATCTCTCTGCCATCCGCAATAGCTTTGACAGGAAGTCCTTCCTGTTCATGGGGATTAACCTGGATTTGCTTGATGAATTTTCTCGCAAGATTTCTAAAAAGTCAAAAACCTATTCTGAGCTGGGCCAAGCACTGTCAGCCCTAGACTCAAAGGACGCGAAGGAGGCCATTGCGAAGTCCTGCGATAAGAAGGTTTCTAAGATTGCTGAAATATACCTGCTTGGCAGGGTTGTGGCTGACTCTGGCTTTGACACCTCGATAACGCAGCAGATGCTTTCGAAGATGTACCCAGACCTTAAGCTCAAGATTCCAAAGCTCGGCAGGCCCAAGAAGGGCTGACCATGCAGCCTCAGGGCAGCCTAGTTGACAGGTTCTCTGGCATGGTGACCAGGCAGAGGGCAGACCAGTTTTTATCAGAGGGCAGGCAGTTTGGTATTAATTCTGCGCAAGACATAGCAGAGATAATAAAGATAAATGCTGAAGATGATAGCCAGCAGCCAGCCATAACAAGCGTGCAGGACAAGGTATACAGAGTGTTCAACCAGAAGCAGGAGAAGAGCATCCGCGGCATGGCTGTCAGGGACATCGTGCTTGGAGATTCATTAAGTGGTCAGACAATCCTAGCTATAATGTATGGAAGTGCATCAGATCTTGCAGACTCCATGCCTATTGAGCGCGGCGATGAAATACTCCTAAACAATGTCCTGCTTGACTTCAAGGCAGGTGCTGTAAAGTCTATTGCCAAGACATCTATCTCAATAATTAAAAAATCTGCAAGTGCAAGTGCCCTGGCAAGGCTGGATTCTCTCCAAGGCAATGAAAGGAATATAGACATTGCAGGCAAAGTTCTAGAAACAGGTCCTTTGAAATATCGATCCAATTCTTTGCAATTTCAAAATGCAGAATCATACTGCATAATAACAGATTTTACAAAAAACATTAACGTGCATGCCTCAGGCTCAGCAGCGCTCGCGCTTGCAGGCATGAAGCCAGGGGATTTCATAAAAATAGAGTTCTGCTCATCGCTGCTTGCATATAATGATGTCGTAATTGCAGCAAATAATAATTCAAGGATTTTTTCAAACCCTTGTATTGCCGAAAGGCTTAAAGGCTAAACAATCTGGCCATTAATAACACAATCTTTTAAATAATTTTGTTTTAAATAAATAATAGGAATTTGCTTGCAGCGCAGGGTTTATCTTTTTCAGTTTAGGCTGGCGATTGCAGCAGTATAATTTCTATTGGATAAAAACAATGTTAAAATAAAAAGGTAATTCTATGATATCTGGATTCGTAATATCAAATATAGAAGGAAAAATAGAGTCTCAGGAGTCTTTGGCAAACCAGAGGTTTCCTAAGCTGAACATAAATCTTGATAAAGTATCAAGCAGCAATAATAAGCTGAAAGTTGACTACACATTTGCTGCTGATTATCTCGACGGTGACAACAAGGATGCAAAGAGCGTTGGCTACCTGAAGCTGGGAGGCACAATAGAGATAATAGAGTCAAAGGAAAAAATCTCTGAAATAATGAAGAGGTGGGAAGAGAAGCATTCACTTCCAGTCGATCTTGCAGAGGAAATAATTAATGGCCTGAATTTCAGATGCAGTTCAGCAGGAACGCTGCTTGCATATTCAATAGGTCTGATACCTCCTCTTGTAATCTCAATGACAAAAGTGCAAGAAAAGGAGTAGTAAAATTATACTTCTCTTTAATCTCTATTAAAAAGCACTTAAAATCATTTAGAAGTATTTAGACGTATTTAGAAGAGATTTAATTTTTTAATCTCTTTTTTATTATTTTATTTTTGTTTTTTTCTATGTTTTTGTTTTTGGTGTTTACTTTTTATTTTGCGCATTTCTAATTATTGCAGCGCAGGTCTTGGAAGCATAATCCTGATACAATGAAAATTATTGTGGACCAGAGGGAAAGGAATCAGGAGTTGATTAATACCCTGCATGAGAATGGGATAGAGGTTGAGATAAAAACAATACCTGTAGGAGATTACATTTTAAGTGACAGGATATGCATTGAACGCAAGACTGTATCTGATTTTGAATCCTCTATAATAAATGGCCGCCTCTTTGAGCAATTGGACAAGCTAAGGCAAGCATATGAATTTCCCCTTGTGCTGATAGAGGGGGATGTGAGCGAGTTCAGGCTTAATCTAAATGCAATAATGGGAGCAGTCGTATCTATTTATGTAGAGTATAGGATACAGACTCTCTTTTGCTTTGATGTTTTTGATACTGCAAAGACAATAAAAATAATAGCAGAGCATGAGCAGAGGACTGAAAAGAGAATACCATCCCTTAAGGGTTCTGCAAGGGCTTATTCAAATGACGAATTCAAAGAGTATGTAATAGGCAATCTCCCTGGAATAGGTCCTAAGCTTGCACGCATGCTTCTAATAAAGTTTAAAACAATAAAAAATATAGCGAATTCAAGTGCAGCTGAACTGGAAAAAGTAGAAAAAATAGGAAAGAAAAAAAGCAGGAGACTTCACGAAATCTTCACTGAAGAGTATAGTGCGCATGATGAGAGTTACCAGGAATTGGAAATAGACAGGTAATTTTATGAATCTTATTCTTATATGCTCATTATATGATCCTGTTTCAGTGCAGGCTACCAGCATTATTAAGTCAATGCTGCATTTTCAAGAAGTTACGCAGCCGCTTCATGGCAGCACTTCATCATATATACTTATACAAGACAAGGAAGGCTATGAAGATGCTCATACTCATACTGTGCAACTGCTTGAATTTAGTAAAAGAATTGTCGATATTGATTCCCTTGATTCTTTTTCAGCAGATCTTATAGTGTTCATAAGCAGACATGCCAGTAAAAGTAAGATAAATATATTTTCTGTACATGCTCTTGGGAACTGGTCAGGCGAAGCGCTGCTTGGCGGCAAGCCAAACCAGATTTCGGTTTCATCGCCTTATAATATGAGAAAGATGCTGCTTCTCTTAAAAAAACACAATACAACAGACATTGATGTTATTTATGAAGCAACGCACCATGGGCCATTGCTTAACACTCCAAGTTTTTTCGTTGAATTTGGAGGTGATCCTGAATCAGCAAGCAATGAAAAATGCATTAGAATACTTGCTGAGTCAGTTGCGGAATTTGCAGAGAATTTTGCTTTAAGCACTAATACTGCAGATAGAAATGAGAAGGTTGCTGTTGGAATAGGCGGCGGTCATTATGCAAAAAAGTTTACAGAGCTCGCAATGTCAGGGCAATATGCATTTTCTCATATAATACCAAAGCACAGTGCCGACGAATTAGATATGATTTCTCAAGCAGTATCAAAGAGCGATCAGAAAGCAGATGTGATTGTTTTAGAATGGAAAAGCTTAAATTCATTTCAAAAAAAGGGATTAATAGAAAAAGTGTCTGAATTAGGGATCAGCTATGAGAAAATTTAATCTTATTGTTTTACTTATGCTTTGTACTGCAGTATTTGCAATGCATCAATCATTTTCTCAATATTGGTTTCAATCAGGTGCGGTTGCGAGCAGTGTAGCGGATTTCAATAATGGCGCAAGCATATCAATTTACACCCAGGCACAGAGCCCGCAGTATTCCTCATATGCTTTTTGGATTGGAGAACATCTTGCAAATTCAGCATTCTTGCAGATAGGCTATATGGTCTCAAATGAAACAGGAATTACATATGACAACTGTACATCATCAGGGTGCTCTTCGTCACTCACAATACAGAAAGGGATACCGTACTGGTTCTTTGAATATTTTTATGCAAATGCGCCAAACTCTTCGTTTTTAGGCAGAATAGGCAGTTCGTACCTATTTAACAATTCTTTTAATAATTTTTCATTCAATTATTCCCCTGCTGATGGCAAGTGGCATTTTTATGTAAATAACAATGATGTCGGAAACGTCAATCTCGGCTCATCAAATTCAGGCGCAGATACTCCTGCTGGTCTTGCAGAGTATGCAAATGCAAGTACAAATACTCAATATATGATACCAATAAAATTCAAAAACATGAAGTTTTATAAAAACAATACATGGAATTTTGTCACAAAGGCATACTCTATGATCTCTTATGGATATGGTAGCGAGACAGCACTTTCAAATCCTTATGGCGTCCAGGAAGTCTCAAATAAACTTAATGATTTTATTGTTGGCTCTGGTCTAAGCCTTGCGCAGAATATTGTTCTCTGGAATGTTGGATATAGCCTGAATATAATATCAAGTTATCCATTAAATGGGTCAGGAAACTATTCTGCATACTCGACTGTTGCAATCAGTTCAAACAAGACTATTTACCTGAATCAGAACAAAACTGCACGTGCAATACTTGAAGGATACATAGGGACAGGCTATGGATCATATACAGGAAATGACACAAATTTCACAGTGCAAATGTATAGTAATATAAAGGAATATGCAATATGGCAAGTGCAGTACTTCGTAAACGCAACCTCTCAGTACGGCAATGTATCAGGCTCGGGGTGGTACAATGCAAATTCAACTGCAGATATAAATTTAAATAGCAACTTAATACAGCTTGCAAAGTCAGAGCGTGCAGTATTTTTAAACTGGGCTTATGCTTATAGCGCAAAACCTATCAACATCGGCTCAAGTCTGCATATAAACATAAAAGTGGATTCTCCAAAGAATATTACAACTTTATGGCAAGTGCAGTACTTCGTAAACGCAACCTCTCAGTACGGCAATGTATCAGGCTCAGGATGGTACAATGCAAATACGACTGCAAATCTATCTCTATCAAATAATATTTTTTATTATAATGGCACATCTAGGTATATATTCAATTCATGGGAGGTAAACAATAAAGTCCTAAATTACAGTTCCATGGTTTTGCAGGTGGCCGTTAATTCGCCAAAAGTTGTAAGCACTGTTTTCAGCCACCAGTTTTTTGTTTCATTCAAGGCTGAAAATGAATATAAAGATGAAATAAATGCAACATACTTCTATATAAATGGCTCGAGAGTGCTTTCAGGAGAATTTTTTACAGAGGCATATAATAAAACTTACACTGTAAATTCTGTATATTACAAGAATGTTACCTTCCCTGTAAATTATTTATTTAATGTGACAGGGCCGAAATCAATAAACATACTACTCCCTGTTTATAATGTTGAATTTTCTGCAAAAGGTGTATTTAATACCCCTGTAAATGCAACTGCAGAGATAACTTTCAAAAACAATACTACAATGAATTTCTATCTTGGCAAGAATGGCACAAAAACGATCCAAAATGTTCCTTACGGCTTTGCAACAGGCACTATAAAATATTTCGGGTATAGCTACAATATAAACACAGCAAATGGGGAGAGCCAAAAATTTATATTTGTGTCGCCTCTATTTGTATTATTCCTGGCGTTGATTATATTCCTCGGAGTAATACTCTATGAAGTAAGGAAACGTTTACTTATAAAATCAGATGACAAGATGATTGATAATATACTTGAAAATGAAAAATAGAAAATAAATAATATCTATAAGATAATACTTGTTAATTCTCTATTAATTTTATTCTATACATCATCTATCAGTTAGAACTTTAGTACATAAAAATATCTATTTTCTAATAAGTTTGTGCAGCCTGGCGATTACTTCTGATCCTCCAATAGCATACGGCGTAGATGCTCTGAGTGACATTTCTGCTGCATTTGCTACAATAATATTCTCAATGCGGTCATTTATTTGCTGTGTAATTTCATTTCTAATTTTTTTCTCTAACTCACTAATGTTACTTTCTTTTAGGTTACTTTTAATATCATCAAGCACTAAAATTGCAGTATTTATCGCAGAATTATAAAATATTGCATCCTCTTTATATTTCCCAATCTCCCACTTTTTAATTTGTTTCAGCTCTTCGGTTGCATCATCAATAACTTCTGATATTATCTTAGATCTCAGCTTATCAAGTTTTTCTAATTCGGTGTGACTACTCATAGTCCCCTTCTGTATTATTTTAATATCCTGTGTCAATAAACCACTTATCGCTGATGCTTATAATATATTATAATAAAATAATAAAAAGTTAGATTAGCCGCAATTAGATAAGACTTTCTTCTATTACCTCAATCTGTTCTATTCCGTTTACAGCATGTATTTTTGATTCTATTTCTGATGAATTAGTTTTTTCATCATTGTATTGAAAAAGAGCCTTTATTACTTTTATTCCAAATCCGATCTCCTCTATCTCTGTCTTAACTGCGCCTGCTTTCTGTTGCAGTCTCTTACTCAATTCCTCTATATCACTACCTTCAGAAGGATAAAGTCTATATAAAATACCTATCTCAGAAATTTAATCACTTAATATTAATTTTTAAAAATTTTAAAAGAATTATAAAAATAAAAATCGAATAATAAAATAATAGATTAACTAATGAACTATAAATGAACCCCGTTTATTAAGGCCCTTCGAACTTGCATTCTTCACATTTGTAGGAATTAAAGATCTCTTTACAATGGTCACATCTAATGATCACTGTTTTTTTGCAATTAGGGCATTTAAATTCAGTATATTTATTGTTCAATTTTCCGCAAGAAACACAAAATTTGCCTGGTAAGATAAAATCACCAATATAATCTAATAGAACAAGATAAAGTGCAAAAGCGCATTATCTAATGATAATATTTTATAACGCAAAAATATAAATGTGTTGCCCTGAAATAATTACAGCTTAGTAAAAAATAAATAAATCAGGAATCTACAAATTTTTGTATGCTTCCTGTGAAAGTACTATTTTTTATCTTTTTTCCTTAATCAGAGGTGATGCTACTCCAATCCAGAATAAAAACTATTAACATCGCCTTGCTTTAGACATAAAATGTGCAACATTGCCATTATCTTTTTCTAGGCTTGTGCACTTCAACTTCTGTATACTTTTTATTTTTGTTTGATATAAAAATTATAATAATTACAACTAGCAGTATTGCAATTATTGCAGTCAGCGCAGTAATAATATACATCATAAATTCCATTTCTGCCAACGAATCTGAGATAGTATTTACCTTATTAGTCATGTTTTTAAGATTACTATTGACGCTATTTATTCTACTGTTCAATATTGCTGCCTGATCTATATGCATGCTATTATGTATTGTATCCATTGAAGTGCTTATATCACGTGCAAGCAGTGCTGAGAAATATGCTTGGTAAGCATAATCATGAGACAACGTAGAGTTGCTTTCCATGCTAGATTCCTGCATATAAAATTCTGCTTGGTCTGCAAAATTTGTTGCAAATGCCCCATACAATTTGCCTGCAAGCAGTGAGTTTGACATTGAGTCAAGCTGCGAGCTGTTTAGAGCATAGGATGCTTCTGCAGTTCCTTGTGCGCGTGCATAATCTGCACTTAAAATTGCAACAGGATAATTTTTATCATTGTATGCCTGTTGTGCTACAGAGAGATACATGCCAGGGTATGTGCTTGCATTTATGAGTATTGCGTCCGCAATACCCTTTAGATTGCCATCAAATGCTGTGATATCTGACATATTTTCAGAGTTCTGTGAGGAATAAACGAAGTTTGCTGCACTGCACCATGCCTTTGCTTCGCCTCCTGCATAAAGGTCTTCAAGCACTCCGTCAGAATCAACTGCGGTTAAATTATAATTTGTAATTGTCTGGTTTATTGTATACTCTGCCCATGCCTGACGCAGCTCGGCATTCAATACAAAGTCAAAATTATTGAATGTAAGAGCAGGATGAGTTATTCCGCTGCATTCTGCCTGTATTGATTTAAGCGCGTTAAGTCCCTGCTGCTTTGTGTAATATGCGTGGGAAAAGAAGTATGCATTAAGATAATCCAAAAATGCAAAATCTGCGCCAGTATATGAATAGTTTTTGTTTGATATTTCAATGCTTTGATTTAATACTGTATTTAGCTGCTGACTTACATTGCTGAAATTTTTCATTTTGCTAAGATTTGATATCTGATGTTGCGTTAAGTTGAATGTGAAATCCACAAATCCTTTAAAAAGACTTTCATTGCAGTAATCTGCGCAGGTCTCATTTCCTGGTTTAAGCGCATTAACACTGTAATTTGTGTAAAAATTGTATTTTGTAACATTATCTATTACAGGTGTATTCGAAAATGCAAATTTTGCAGCTTCTGAAATATTTGATACTTGTACAAGGGGAATGTTGAATGCAGTTTGTACAAGATAATAAAGTTCATCCTCTGCACTGCCATTTTGCATAGCAGGTACAAGTATAAAATCCATTTTATTTTTCTTTGCAGTTTGTGCTTTGTCATAAACGCCTCCTATTGGGCCAATTTCCCCGTTAGATAAAACAGTACCAGTCATTGTAAAGTCGCTGCGTAGTGTCTTATCTGACAGCACTGAGATTGCAAGCATCGTCATTGCTGCGCCTGCGCTTGGTCCAGACACATTTGAATTTACTCCTTCAATACTATATGTAAAATTATATTTTGAAAAGTTGAAATCGGTATATTTTGACGCATATTCTGCAGCAGTATATGCAGAATCTATAGTGGAATTTGCAACTTCTGCAGCACCATTAACTATTACATTACCATTTCCTGGTGTAACATTGAGTTTTATTATTGTCAGTGTGCCTGTGTTATTTTCAAGCACAACAGCAGGTGCATGAATATACGCAGGGTTGAATGCATATACCATTCCTGAAAATACTGAAATTAGAGCTAAAGCTAACAACCCTAATCCTAAAATTACAATGCGTTTCATGTATACCATTATTTAAATTTTAAAGTGTACTACCAAGATATACATATATTTTCTGTGAAAGTATTTAACGATTGTGCATATTTTTCAAGCACTTTATTCAAAGCATCTTTTTTATCATATTATTCTTTTTTTATCATATAATTTTCAAATTTCAATGATCTTGACCAGATGGTATCAAATCTTGCTCTTGAACTTTTGTAATCAATGCTGACTATATGCTCGCTTTTCTTGTTTATTATGTTAAGTGGAGGAATTTTATAAGCTCTTGCAGAATCTATAAGAAGTCTTTCATGCTGTTCTTGTGCATCTTGGTCAACAAGAATCCTTAATTCAAATCTTATGCCTTTGTTCTTCAGTTCCTTTTCAAAGTCAAAATACCATTTTTCAAATTCGCCTGCTATCCTATCCTTCTTTGAAAGTATACTTATGCTTGATATCTGCGCATTCTGGCTTATTTGAAGGAGCTTGGACAGATTCTCAAGCCCCTTTAAATCGAAATGCATATCAAGTATATATACATCTCCTGAGAGTCTTGAAAATATTTTGCTTGAAATTCTAAATAAATTG